>JALRJJ010000141.1 GCA_023255095.1 bacterium | reverse complement strand
GATATTGGAAGGGATAACAATATGATTGTCTAGATAAAAAGAAAAAACGCTTATCAGAATGCCTAGGGTTAACATGGGAGTAATAAGTCGATATAGGCTCCAACCTGAAGATTTTAAAACCAACCATTCTTTGTTTTGAGTCATTATTCCAAATGTAAAAACTGAAGCAACTAAACATGAGATTGGTAAGGACAAAAGCATCATTGATGGCAAAGAATAATAATAATAATGAAGGTAAACTTCTTTCGGAGAATGGTTATCGATAAATTTATTTAAGTTCTCAAAAATATCGACGATAAGAGAAATCAAAGTGAGAAAAACTAAAAGAAGAATGAAGTTTTTAAGAAATTGTGTTAATATATAAAAGTCGATTTTTTTCATTATATTGTTAACTTAAAAAATGATTGATACAATTAATATTTTTTTTGCCAATCTTTCAAATTTTCTTTGGGGGAGCTATGGTATTTCCAATCTAGTTATTGGAGGAGGTTTATTCTTTTTAATTAGATCTCGTTTAACCCCTTTTAGGTATCTAAAACATGGATTTGCAATCCTTCTAGGGAAGTATGATAATAATGATGACGAAGGGCAAATTTCTCATTTTCAAGCCTTGTCTACTGCATTATCAGGCACTGTAGGTATTGGAAATATTGCAGGTGTAGCCCTAGCTATTTCTATTGGAGGACCTGGAGCTCTCTTCTGGATGTGGGTTAGTTCATTGCTTGGTATGGCAACAAAATTCTATACTTGCTCTTTAGGGATTCTTTTTAGAGGAAGAGATTCTGCTGGAGTGTTGCAGGGTGGACCAATGTACGTCATAGAACAAGGAATGGGAAAAAAATATAAGTTTTTAGCCTATTGGTTTAGTCTTGCTGGGCTTATTGGATGTCTATCTCTATTTCAATCTAATCAGCTTACTCAAATTATCCATGACCAAATCATAAATGTGAGTTCTGTAAACTTTAATCATTTCTTTTTAAAACTCGGAATTGGGTTACTCATATCATTAATTGTCGCATTAGTAGTTTTTGGTGGCCTAAATAGAATAGCTGATGTTGCATCGAAATTAGTTCCATTGATGATTTTAGTGTACGTGATAGGAGGAATGTCGATTCTCCTTTTAAATATTTATCAACTTCCATCCATATTTGACTTGATTCTCACCTCTGCTTTTCAGGGAAGCGCAGTAGCAGGAGGTTTTGTTGGAGTTTCAATTGTTATTAGTCAGGGATTTAGGCGAGCAGCATTTTCTAACGAAGCAGGAATGGGAACCGAAGTAATGGCAATAAGTGCTACTAAAAATAATGAGCCAATTCGTTCAGGATTAGTTGCAATGATTGGTCCAATTATTGATACGTTAATTGTGTGTAGTATTACTGGATTTGTCATTCTATTATCTAACGATTGGTCACAAGGGCAACTTTCGGGAGTTTCATTAACTCAAGCAGCTTTTGAAAATCATTTAGGAATTATTGGGCGAATAATTGTCTTTTTCTCAGTAGTTACTTTTGGATTATCCACCATGTTTGGATATTCTTACTATGGCTGCAAATGCGCTTCTTATCTTTTTGGTGTTGAAGCAAAGCAGATTTATAGAATTTTTTACATTGCAACCATAGCGATTAGTGCAATATTGTCTATTGATTTAGCAATCAACATTTTAGATTCAATGTTTGCTTTGATGGCATTTCCTACAATGATTTCAGCAATTTATTTAGCTCCAACTATAAATAAAGAAGCAAAAAAATATTTTTTAAATCTGAAGAGGGAAAAATAAATGAAAAATATATACATTTTTGATATGGATGGAACTCTTACTCCCTCTAGACGTCCTATGACAGAAAATTTTGAGCTATTCTTTTCCAGTTGGGCTAAAAGAAATCTATTTTTTTTAGTAAGCGGAAGTAATCTTGAAAAAATAATGGAACAAGTGCCGAAGTATATAATGGATTATTCAAAGGGAGTTTTCACCTGCGGAGGAAATCAGCTTTGGATATCAGACAAGCTTATTTATGATCATAAATTTCCGCCACCTCAAGACTTGATTGATTTTCTTGAAGAAAAACTTTCTCTGAGTAAATATCCAAAGAGAACTGGAAACCATATTGAAGATAGAGGTTCTATGTTAAATTTTAGTATAGTTGGAAGAAATTGTTCTCTGGAAGAGAGATTAGATTACTTTCATTATGATCAAAAACATAATGAAAGAACAAATATTGCTCAAGAAATTATTTACAAATGGGATAACTTAGATGCAGTTATTG
This sequence comes from bacterium, assembly GCA_023255095.1. Taxonomy (GTDB): domain Bacteria; phylum Fidelibacterota; class Marinisomatia; order Marinisomatales; family Marinisomataceae; genus Marinisoma. The sequence goes on along the minus strand of JALRJJ010000141.1, from coordinate 17,077 downwards.
GTGGACAAATTTCAATTGATATTACTCCCAAAGGAATGAATAAATCTCAAGTATTAAATGAAATCAAAAAATATTTTCCTAATGAAAAATATATTTTTATTGGAGATCGAACTGTTGAAGGGGGGAACGATTATCCATTAGCAGAATTAATGTTGAAAACCGAAAATTGTTCTGTATATCAAGCTGGTGAGCCTTCTGCAGAAGATGGATACAAAGCAACCAAACAAATTCTTTTGAAGCTTGAAAATGAATGATAATTTGCATTTCTATAAGACACGTTTTGAATCTGAATTGACTAATTTTTTTAGCCAAAATGGCCCTAAATATTTATATGATCCGATAAAATATTTTATGTTGTCAGGAGGTAAAAGATTAAGACCTTCAATAGTTCTTTTTCTTGGAGATATCCTAAAAAATAATCCCGATGATATGATGAATGCAGCTTTGGGTGTAGAATTTTTACATTGTTTTTCTTTAGTTCATGATGATATAATGGATGAAGATGATTTAAGACATAATCAAGAGACGATTCACAAAAAATGGGATAATGCTAGTGCAGTATTATCTGGAGATGGATTGGGTGCATTAGGTCCTATTTATATAAGTAAAATTGAAAAAAATACCTTGGAGATTTTAAGAAAATACAATCGAGTTATTCTTGAAATTTGTGAGGGACAGGCTTATGATATGCAATTTGAAAATCAAAATATTGTTTCAGATGATTATATTTTAATGAGCTCAAAAAAAACTGGTGTTCTTTTTCAGTTATGTTTTGAAATACCGATTATCAATAATGGAGACAATTCAGAATTATTAGAATTATTTAGTTTAATTGGACTCAATTTAGGAATCATATTTCAGATTCAAGATGATGTTTTAGAAATTGATAATCATCAAACAGAGATTGGTAAAAGTATTTTTTCAGATATTAAACGAAATAAAAAAACTATTCTAACATCTTTGGCATTTGAACACTTGGGTGAGAATTGGCTTGATTTTCAAAACAGTATTTCTCAACATCCTCATTCATTGAAAAGAACTATGTTAATTCAATATTTGAAGGATAAAAAAGTTGATGTTTTGGCTAGGGATAAGGTCGATTTTTATAAAAATAAAGTATTTGAAAATGTTAAGGAGCTTCCAAAAATTTTTCAGGACCCGATAAAAGAAACTATTAGTTTAATAATAAGGAGAAAAAAATAATGTTCAATGCTCTTAAAGATTTCTCTAATCATATTAATTCTGTAATACTAGAATTGAAAGTTTTTGATTTTCCTTATAGAAAATTTGATAAAGTAGTTATTGCTGGAATGGGAGGATCTGCAATTGCGGGTTCAATTGCCAAAGAGTTGGCATCTTTTGAACATGATATTTTTATTGAAAGAGGATATAAACCTACAGTAAAAATAGATAATAACACTTTAGTCATCGTTTCATCATATTCTGGAAATACAGAGGAGACGCTCAGTTACTTTTCAAAAATTCTCAATCAAACAACAATGATTTATGGAATTTGTTCAGGAGGGAAATTACTTGAAGAATTAAAAAAAAATAACTTTCCACATTATCTTCTTCCTGGTGGATTTTCTCCAAGAGCTACATTAGGGTTTACACTTACTTTATTAATTAAAATCCTCAATGAAAAATTATTAGAAAATTATGATTTAAACTTATTTAATATTTTAACAGAATCTTTTCCAACAGAAAATTCAATAGTGTACAGCGATGCATTAAAGATATTTGATGCTTTTCCTGTTATTGTTACTGAAGAAGAAAATCTTTCGATAGGATATCGATTTAAATGTCAATTGAATGAAAATAGTAAAATGCTTGCTTATAATCTTTCTATTCCAGAAATGAATCATAATGAAATCATTGGATGGGAAGGTGATTTAATTGATAAAGATTTCTGCATAATTTTTTTAATAGACGAAGTTAATTCGTATCATAGAAATAAAAAGAGGAAAGAAATCACCTCTAAGATTCTACCTGATAAAGTTAAACAGCTTGATATAGAACTTCCTTCTCAAATATCCAATAATCTTTTAATGAAATATTTTTATTGGATTCATTACACAGATTGGGTGTCTTATTGGTGTGGAATTTTAAGAAATGTTGATATTGAAGCAGTGAAATCTATCGATTTATTAAAAAAACAGCTATCTAGCTAAATTTTTTTATTAAAAGCACTGAGTTATGGCCCCCAAAACCAAAAGAGTTGCTCATTGCGATTTCAACTTTTTTTTCTTTTGCTAAATTTGGCGTGTAATCTAAATCACATTCAGGATCTATATTTTCTAAATTTATAGTTGGAGGTATAAGAGAGTTATTGATTGCATAAGTACAAGCAATAGCTTCAATTGCCCCAGTGGCACCTAATAGATGGCCAGTCATAGATTTTGTCGAGCTAATGCTTACATTTTTTGAACAATTCGTAAAAGATTTTTTTATTGCATTGGTTTCCAGCAGATCGTTATAGTAAGTTGATGTTCCATGAGCATTGATATAGCTAACCATCTCAGGAACAATTTCGGCATCTTTTAACGCCTTATCAATTGCAGAGCTTGCTCCGATGCTCTCAGAATGAGGTTGAGTAATATGGTAAGCATCATTAGTGCTTCCATACCCAATTATTTCACCAAGAATTATAGCCCCTCTTTTTTTAGCATGCTCCAATTCTTCAAGAATAATTATTCCACTTCCTTCCGAAAGAACAAAACCATCTCTCATCTTATCGAATGGTCTCGAAGCTTTTTCTGGATTATCATTATTTTTTGATAAAGCTTTCATATTAGAAAAACCTGATATGGTTAGTGGAGTAATGCCAGCTTCACTTCCTCCACAAATAATTGTGTTTATCATTCCATTTTGTATCAACTTGAAGCTAATACCAATTGAATCTGTTGCAGAAGAACAAGCTGTAGAAATTGAAAAATTAATTCCCCTAAAATCATATTTGATCGCAATTTGTCCACCAGCAATATTGGGAATCATTTTTGGAACATAATAGGGAGAAACACCTCTTTGACCTCTAGAGATATATTTTTCATGCTCATTTTCTAAAGTATTCATTCCTCCAACACCAGTTCCAATAATAACCCCAACATTATTTGTATTTATTTGAGATTGTTGGATTGCTTGATCTGCGGCAATTAATGCATACTGCGAAAACAAATCCAATTTTTTTGAATCTTTTTCTTCAAAAAAATTATTGGAATCATAATCTAATATTTCTCCACCAATTTTAATATTAAGAGATTCAGTATCTATTTTTTTTAAAAGGGATATTCCGGATATGCCCAAAACTAAATTCTTCCATAATTGGTCAGAATTAGAACCAAGAGAGGAAATACTTCCAGTACCAGTTATTACGACTCTACGAGACAATTAATTAAGCGTTTTTATTTATATATGAAATTGCTGATCCAACAGTTGTTATAGATTCTGCATCTTCGTCTGGAATTTCAATATCAAATTCCTCTTCAAATTCCATAATTAACTCAACAGTATCTAGTGAGTCAGCTCCTAAATCATCTAGAAAACTTGCTTCTGATACGACTCTAGATTTATCAACACTTAGTTTTTCAGAAATTATACTTATAACTTTTTCATCATGTGACATATTTATCTCTCCTAGTTAAGTGACATTCCACCATCAATATAAAATGTTTGCCCAGTAATATAACTTGCTTCATCAGAACACAAAAAATGAACTATATTAGCAATATCTGAAGGCTGACCAAATTTATTTAATGGAATCCTTTCAAAGTAGCTTTTTTTTATAGTTTCAGAAAAATGAGATATCATATCTGTCTCAATTACACCAGGAGCAATGCAATTTACTAATATATTCCTTTTCCCCACTTCTTTCGCCAATGACTTTGTTAATGCAATAAGACCACCTTTTGAAGCAGCATAATTTGATTGACCCTTATTCCCATCTGTTCCAGAAATTGATGAAATATTGATTATCCTTCCGAAATTCTTTTTAATCATTCCTTTTAAAGCATGTTTCATCAAATGAAAAGGAGCATGCAAATTGATATCAATAACATCCATCCAATCTTTTTCACTCATTCTTAGTAGAATATTATCTCTATGGATACCCGCATTGTTCACTAAAATATCAATTGATTGATTTTCTTCTTCAATAATTTGAAAAAAATCATTGATAGAATCTCTGCTTGAAATATCACACTGAATTGGATATAAATTTGTAATATTTTCAATATTTTTTAAAGATTCTTTCGATGAGGCCAAAGCATATACTTTAATATTTTCCTCTGCTAGTCGACAGGCAATTTCTTTGCCAATTCCTCTTGAACCACCGGTAACAACTGCGCATAAATTATTTGAGAATTGAAACATTTTATATTAAATCATTATAGGAATTATAATGATTAGTTTGAAGCGAATTATCAATTTTTTTAACCATTGCACTTAAAACACTTTTTGGGCCTAATTCAACGAAAGAATTAGAAAAAGATTTAAGTCTCAAAACAGAATCATACCAAAGAACTGGACTATCAACTTGGTGAATAAGAGCATTTTTAATTTCATTGATTTCTACTTTAGCTTTAGCATCAATGTTTGAAATTACAGGGATTTTAGGTTCAAAAAATTCAGAAGCCTCAATTATTTTTTTTAATGAATCTTTTGCATCAGACATCAAGTTTGAATGAAATGCTCCACTTACTTTTAAAGGAATTGATTTAATTTTTAGAGAATTGAGATGTTCAGATGTTTTTTTTACAGACTCTGTAGTGCCAGAAATAACAATCTGATTTACAGAATTGATATTTGCAATTTGTGAAGAATAAAGTTTGCAGATTTGATCTAATTTTTCTTTTTCAATTCCAATTACTGCTGACATTGCCCCTGGATAATTTTCTTCGCAAATATTCATAGCTTTAGAACGAGCATGAACTATTCTTAATCCCGTTTCAAAAGTGTATGTTTGATTTGAATATAAAGCTGAGAATTCTCCAAGACTATGCCCAGCCACTGCTTTTATTTCCCAAATTTTTGGACTTAAAAGATCAAATAAGCATACAGAATATAAATAAATTGCAATTTGAGCATACTTAGTTTTTCTAAGCAATTCTTCATTGTCTGAGAACATAATTTCTTTGATGTTAAATCCCAAAATAGATTCTGCATTATCAAATTTTGATTTTACGTTTGGGAATTCGTTATAAAGATTATATCCCATGCCAGGTCTGTGAGATCCTTGACCTGTGAAAATTAAAACATGAGACATTATTTTTCGTCGATTGGTTTACCTTTGTAATAAAGGATTCCATCGTGCTCGTAAGCTTGATGAGGGAGATGTGACTCTCCTGTATTCTTACATTTTACTGTATGAACTAAAGAAGATTTATAATGAGTTCTTCTTTTTTTCGAACGCGCTTTTGACTGTCTCTTTTTTGGTAACATTTCTAAAAAATTTCAGGTGCAATATAATCAAAATTATAACACATAAAAAATTATTTTTTAAAGTTCAATTCGATCAATCCAGCATTCACAATTTGTTAATTCTTTTAAATTGATTAAAAATTTCTCAGCATTGTTTCTATTTGAAAAATAACCAAATCTTACTCTATAATTGAATTGAAAATCATTTTCATTTTTTTGAATATATGCCTCAATTTTTTGATTATTGAGCTCTTGAACCATTTCATATGCTTCAGAAAAGCTTTTTTTAGCAGCTATTTGAATTGTAAAGTAAGATGAATCATGTGCCGTTATATTTTTTGATACTGAATCTGAGCTACTATTTAGTTTTATTTCCAACCAACTAGATTCTTTATTCTGAGAAAAAAGAGAAGAAATTAGAATTATGAAAATAATTAGTTTATTCAACATTAAAAGAAATGATTTATTTCAATTGTAGCATTTTCGTTACTATCAGAACCATGAGTAGCATTCATTGAAATATCGGTTCCGAATTTAGACCTAATAGTTCCCTGGTCTGCCTTACTCGGATCAGTAGCTCCCATCAAATTTCTCCACTCAATCACAGCATTTTCTTTTTCTAGCTTCATAATGTGTGATTCAAATGAAGTCATAAATTCTACAAGTTCAATAAAAAAAGGCTTATCTTTATGAACTGCATAAAACCTTTCTGCTTGTTCTTTAGATAGGTGGATTGTTTTTTCTTCAGCAATTTTAAATCCATTATCTAAAATTTCTGAACGAATATCTTCTTTATAGCCTTTTTTCATCGCATCCGGTTTAATTATTGCAAGCGTGTAAATCATTTTTCTCCTAATAGTTTTTTCATTGTTATTCCAATTTCAGATACTGTTTTTGATACTGAAATTCCACATTCTTTTAAAGTTTTTATTTTTGCTTCAGCTGTTTCAGATCCTTCCGAAATTATTGCTCCCGCATGTCCCATTCTTTTTCCTTTTGGAGCAGTTTGGCCAGCAATGAATGAAACAACTGGTTTACTAAAATTATTTTTAATCCATTTTGCAGCTTCATTTTCCATATTACCACCAATTTCCCCAATTAGAACTACTGCTTCGGTTTCAGGATCATTTTCAAAATGTTTTAAAATGTCAATCATGCTGGATCCAATAATTGGATCTCCACCAATTCCAACTGCTGTACTAATTCCGTATCCTATATTTACAATCTGATCTATTGCTTCATAAGTCAATGTTCCTGATTTAGATAAAATTCCAATGGGTCCTTTTTTACATATAAAACCTGGTGTGATTCCCATTTTAGATTCTTCTGCAGTGATTAATCCTGGACAATTAGGACCAATTAAAATAGAAGATGAAGCATCTAAAGCTATTTTAACTCTTTTCATATCTCTTACAGGAATTCCCTCAGAAATACAAACAATTAAGCTAATTTTTTCTTCAATTGCTTCAAGAATAGCATTCGCAGCAAATCTTGGTGGAACAAAAATTATACTCGCATCAATCTTAAACTTTTTCATCGCATCTTCAATACTATTAAAAACGGGAAGATTGTTTTTAGTAGCATATTGACCACCTTTGCCTGGTGTAACTCCACACAAAATGTTAGAACCATAATCAATCATTTGTTCAGTATGAAAAAGGCCTTCAGATCCAGTAATACCTTGCACTAAAATTGAAGTTTCTTTTTTAAGTAAAATTGACATTATGACACCATAGCAACTGCTTTTTTTGCAGCTTCTTCAATTGTTTCAGCACTTTCCAGTTTTATATCTGACTCATCTAAGATTTTTCTTGCTAAATCTGCATTTGTTCCTTGCAACCTAACAACCACTCCAACATCTAAGTTCAATTCTTTTATAGCCTGTATAACTCCATTAGCAACACGATCACATCTAACAATCCCACCAAAAATATTTATTAAAATTGACTTAACATTGGGATCTGATAAAATAATTTTAAATCCATTTTTTATAGTATCTACATTTGCAGCTCCACCCACATCAAGAAAGTTTGCTGGTTCTCCACCACAATGTTTGATAATATCCATAGTTGCCATCGCTAAGCCCGCTCCATTGACCATACAACCCACATTTCCATCAAGTTTAATATAGTTTAAACCAAATTCTGATGCTTGAAGCTCTAAGGGGTCTTCTTCAGTTTTATCATGGAAAGAAGATATTTTTTCCTGCCTAAAAAGAGCATTTGAATCAATATCAACTTTTGCATCTAGAGCAATTAATTTTTTTTCTGTTGTAATAACTAAAGGATTAATTTCTAGAAGGGAGCAGTCATTTTGATTATAACATTGATAAATATTTTCAAAGAAAGTATGGGCATCTTTGATTGAGGATAATTCTAGAGATTCAATTATTTTGTTGATTGCATCACGTAATGGTTTGGTTTCACCCGATATCCATGCTTTAACTATTTTTTCAGGAAATTTTTCAGCAACTTCCTCAATATCCATTCCACCTTCCGTAGAAACAATAAAAACATCTGCATTTTTTGATCGATCAAACATCAAAGCAAAATAAAGTTCTTTATCAATATCAATCGCCTCTGTTATAAAAATTTGATTAACAATCTTACCATCTTTTCCAGTTTGAGGAGTAATGAGATTCATACCAAGGATCGACTGAGATGCCTCAACAGCTTTATTATAATTTGAACAAAATTTCACACCCCCACCTTTACCTCTTCCACCTGCATGAATCTGTGCTTTAACAACGACTGATTCGGAATTGAAATCATTCTGTACTCTTTGAATAGTTTCATTAATATCACTTTTTTTTGAAACAACGTAACCTCTTTGAACAGGTACATTATATTCACTGAGGATTTGCTTAGCTTGATATTCGTGAATCTTCATTTATTCATTATCCATAAAAGGGTAACGATAGTCTTGAGGAGGTTCAAAAGTTTCTTTAATCGTTCTAGGGGAAGTCCATCTCAAAAGATTTAACATTGAACCGCCCTTATCGTTTGTTCCGGAAGCTCTACTTCCTCCAAAAGGCTGTTGTCCAACAACAGCACCTGTTGGCTTATCATTTATGTAAAAATTACCAGCAGAAAATCTTAGTTTTGAGCGAACCTCATCAACAATATCCCTATCTTCTGAAAATACACATCCAGTAAGTGCATATGGAGATGTAGTATCAATAAGTCTTAATGTTTCATCCCAATTTTTGTCATCGTAAACGTAAATTGTCAATACCGGACCAAAAATTTCTTCCTCTAAAGTTTTAAAATGAGGATTTTTTGTTAGAATAATAGTAGGGTCTACAAAAAAGCCTTTAGATTTATCACAATTTCCTCCGAGCAATATCTCACAATCATCGCTAGATTTTGCATAATCTAAATAGGTAGCAATTCTATCGAAAGCTGGTTCATCAATGACAGCATTAACGAAATTTTTAAAATCCTCTGGCGGACCGATATCGATTGTTTGCGCTTGAGAAATTAATTTTTCCTTAATTATTGACCATTTAGAAGATGGTAAATATGCTCTTGACATTGCGGAGCATTTCTGACCCTGATATTCGAATGCACCTCTAATCATTGCAGTTACCAGTCCTTGAATGTTAGCAGAATTATGAGCTATACAAAAATCTTTCCCTCCAGTTTCACCTACAATTTTTGGGTAATTTCTGTAAGTATCTAAATTATCAGACACTTTTTTCCAAAGATATTTAAATGTTTTTGTAGAGCCAGTAAAATGTATTCCAGCTAATTCTGGGTGTTTTAGAACCTGATTACCAATTTTAGGGCCATCACCCGGTATAAAATTAATCACTCCATCTGGTAACCCAGCTTCCTTATATAATTCCATTATGCAATAAGACGAATAGACTGCACTCGGTGCAGGTTTCCAAAGAACCGTATTTCCCATGATTGCTGGAGAAATAGCTAAATTACCTCCAATGCTAAAAAAATTAAATGGGGCGATTGCAAAAACAAATCCCTCTAAAGGTCTAAATTCAAGCTCATTACTCATTCCTTCTGGTGAAATAGGGGTGAAGGAAGTTTGCATTTTATGAGCAAATTCAATATTAAAGTTAAGAAAGTCTATTAATTCACAGGAAGCATCAACTTCCGCTTGAAATACGCTTTTCCCAATATCTAACATCGCTGCAGCATTAATTTTATATCTATAAGGCCCCGCTATTAAGTCTGCAACTTTTTTGAAAATTTTTGATCGATACTCTAATGATGTATTTGACCAGTATTTCCAAGCTTCTAATGATGAATCAATAGCCATTTGAATCTCTTTTTCGCCAGCTTCGTGGTAGTGACCTAAGATGTGTTGGTGGTCATGAGGCTTAGAACATACTTGAAGATTTCCAGTTTTTATTTCTTTTCCATTAATGATTATTGGAATTTCTTTTATTCTGCTAGACTGTCTTTCAATTTCTTTTAGAAGAAGCTTTCTATGATTTGAACCTGGTTCAAAATCAATTATCGGTTCATTAACAGCTCTAAAGTCTTTATCCATATTTTCTCCTAAAATTTGAGTCAAAATTTAGACAAAATATCTTTCATTTCAGAATAATTATTTGCCAATACAAATTTTTTTCTAAAGGAAGATGCTTCTTCGAATCCCTTAAAATACCATGAGAAGTGTTTTTTCATGTTATTAGCTCCAATTTTTTCTCCATGGGTCTGAACAAGAAGATCGAGATGCTTTAGACATATATCTAATCTTTCTTCTAAGCTAATTTTATCATAGTCTTGATCATTTAAAAACTTCTTTATTTGAGCAAAAAACCATGGATTTCCTAACGCTGCTCTACCAATCATTATTCCATCACATTTTGTCATTGAAAACATTTTTTCAATATCTTCAATATTTTTTATATCACCATTTCCAATCACTGGAATCGTTACGTTTTCTTTTAATTCTTTAATCAGTTCCCAATTTGCAGACCCTTTATACATTTGTACCGTAGTTCTAGGATGAAGGGTAATTGCTTTAATTCCGACTTTTTCAAGATTGATGCCAGCTTGAGTACTGACAATATTATTTAAATTCCATCCTGCTCTCATTTTAACTGTTACAGGAATACTTGGAACTGCTTTTACCACTGCTTCAGAAATATCTTCCATTAAACATAAATCTTTTAATGCTGCTGAACCAGCTCCTTTTTTGGTTACTTTTGGGACAGGACATCCATAGTTTATATCAATTAAGTCAGGATTGAATTTTTCAAAGACAAGCCTTGCAGCACTTTCCATAACTTCTGGAGTATCTCCAAAGATTTGGATACCTATCGGCCTTTCAAATTCTGAAAACTTTATCATATTTAAAGTTTTTTCATTTTCTCTTATTATTCCATGAGCAGAGACAAACTCTGAATAAACTACTCCAGCCCCAAACTCTTTAGCTATAACCCTATAAGCATAGTCTGTTACACCTGCCATCGGCGCAAGAAAAAATGGAAAATCTATTTGAAGATTGCCGATTTTAATTTTTTTTTCTCTAAAGTTTTTCATATAGTTTTTATTTGATACACAATATTATTGAATTAAATTACCCTGCTAATTTAAACAATAACCATAAAAGGTAAACAAAATGGGAAAAATTTGTGAAGTGACAGGCAAAAGAGCAATGTTTGGTAATAATGTCAGCCATGCTCACAATAAAACTCGTAGAAGATTTGATGTTAACCTACAAAAGAAAACTTTTTGGGTAGAAAGTTTAAATAAAAAAATAACCTTAAATGTATCTGCTAAAGGTTTAAGAGTTATTGATAAAAAAGGTATTGACTCAGTGATTAAAGAATTAATTGCTGATGGCCGTAAATTTTAATCTTCAATAATCTTTTTAATTTCTTGTAATATTATTTTCGGATCTAATTTTTCTTTTGAAGATTTAACGGTCATTCCTACAAAAAAACCATACAGTTTATCTTCTCCACTTTTTAATCGATCCAATTCTTGAGGAAATTGATTAAAAACTAAATTAATAGCTTCTAATGTTAAATCTTTGTTCTTGTTAATGTAATATGAACCCTTCTCAAGAATTTCATTTAATTCAGAATTGCTATCAAACAAGCACTTGAGTATTTCTTTTGCATCATTATTAGTGATTTTGTTTTCAGAGACAAGTAATATTATTCGTTTTAAATCTTTAGGAGATATGCGATTGTCAAATTCAATATTGACTTCATTAAACAGTCTAAAAATTTCTCCGCTTATCCATTTTAAACCATCTCCAGGATTCACGCCTTCATCAAGCAAAAGTTGAAAATATTCACTTACTAATTTTGATGAAGTAAGCATAGTCACATCTTCTGTGGAAAACTTATAATTTTTTTTCCAAGCTACTTCAAGTTCCATTGGAGTTTTTATCATATCTTTAGCAATGCTGTTGATAAATTTTGAATCTATTATAACTGGAGGAAGGTCTGGATCTGGAAAATAACGATAATCATGTGAATCTTCTTTTTCTCGCATTATTTCAGCAACATTCTTACTGCTATTCCAAGTAAGTGTAACCTGTTTAACTTTTTTGCCATTACAAAGAATTTTATGTTGGCGAATAATTTCTGATTCTAGGGATTTTTGAACATTTCTGAATGAATTAATATTTTTGATTTCAGTTTTTATTCCAAGGTTTTGACTATTCTTTTTCTTCAAGGATATATTAGCATCACACCTAAGATTTCCTTCTTCCATCTTACCATTTGAAATATCTAAAAAATTGACTATTTGCCTAATTCTTTGAACAAAAAGTTTTGCTTGTTCAGGATGTCTAATACAAGGATTGGTAACAATTTCAATTAACGAGGCGCCACTTCTATTAAAATCAATTAAAGAAAAACTGTCCTTATTAATATGGGTAGATTTAGCAGTATCTTCTTCAAGATGCGCCCTTTGAAGGTATATATTCATTAATTTATCCTCCCACCAAATTGGTACATATCCCCCTGAAATGATTGGTTCGGTAAACTGAGAAATTTGGTAACCTTTAGCCAAGTCTGGATAAAAGTAATGTTTCCTTGAAAAAATCAAATTTTGATTAATTTCACCTTGAACAGTCAAACCAAATTTAATAGCATCTTGAATAGCTTTTTGGTTGATAGTTGGTAAGCTTCCGGGAAGCCCAAATGATGGAGGGCAAACTAGGCTGTTTGGTGGAGAATTATAAATATATTTAGAATGACCAAAAATTTTTCTTCTGGTTTGTAATTGAACATGAACTTCTAATCCTATAACTATATCCCATTCTTGATTGATTTGGTTTATTATATTCAACTTATGTTCTTTGAAATTTGATTTAGAGCGGATCCAGCTTTAAACCATCCAATTTGGTTTGACGAAAATGAATGTAAGGTTTCAATTTCATAAATTTGTCCATCAGGTTTTTTAAAAATCAAAACAATATTGTTTTCAGCGCTAAATTCTTCAAGATTTTTTGTCGATACTTCATCATAAGCACCTATTAAATCATAGTCATTTTTATTTTTGAACATTAAAGGAATAATTCCTTGTTTTTTAAGATTGGTTTGAGCGATTCGTGCAAAACTTTTTGCTAAAATAAGCTTACAACCCATAAATCTTGGCTCCATCGCTGCATGTTCTCTAGATGAACCTTCTCCATAATTCTCATCAGCAACGACCATCCAATCAATATTATTTTTTTTGTAATAATTTGCAACATCATAAATTGATTCAGTTTTTTCCTTTTCTAAATTAATCGCTTCACCAATTGAATTAGTGAATTCATTATCAGCACCAGAATACATATTTTGTGATATATTTTCAAGATGTCCTCTGAATCTTAACCATGGACCAGCTGGAGAAACATGATCAGTTGTACATTTGCCTCTAGCTTTTAAAAGAATTTTTAAACTTTGATAATTTTTTCCGTCCCAAGCTTGAAAAGGTTGAAGATTTTGCAGTCTTTGACTTTTAGGATCAATTTCAATTGTTAAATTATCATCACTTTTAGAAGAGATAAAATCATCAGAACTTAGTTCAACAAAACCTGCCTCAGGTAGTTCGGACCCTAATGGTGGATTGAATTTAAATTCTTCTCCATTTTCTAGTGGAATTGTATCAGTAATAGGATTAAAATCTAGTTTACCTGCAATGGCAAGAGCAGTAACAATCTCAGGACTTGCAACAAATGATTCAGTAGCAGCATTGCCGTCATTTCTCTTGGCGAAATTTCTATTAAATGAAGTAATGATAGAATTTTTTTCACCTTCGCTTATATCTGATCTTTTCCATTGACCAATACATGGACCGCATGCATTTGCTAGAACTTTACCACCAATTTTTTCAAAAATTTCAGTATAACCATCTCTCTCCATGGTAGCTTTGATTTGATTTGATCCCGGCGTTATATAAAATTCAGATTTTGTTTTTAAGCCAGAGTTCAGAGCTTGTTTAGCAATGTGTGCTGCTTTTTCAATATCTTCATAAGAAGAATTTGTACAGCTTCCAATTAAGCCAGCTTTTAAATTATTTTCATATCCATTTTCTTTGATTGCTTCAGGCATATCAGAAATTTTTCTTGAAAGATCTGGACTATATGGACCGACAACGTGCGGTTCTAATTTTGAAAGATTTATTTCAATTACCTGATCAAAGAATTTTTCAGGAGATTTATTTACTTCATCATCAACTTGTAATTCATGCGCAATTTTATTTGCAGCAAAAGCAATATCTGATCTTGAAGTAGCCAACAAATATCGCTCCATAGATTTATCATATGGAAAAATTGAAGTTGTGGCACCGACTTCAGCTCCCATGTTTGTAATGGTTGCTTTTCCAGTGCAACTAATAGTTTTAGTTCCATCACCAAAGTATTCTATTATTTTGCCAGTTCCCCCTTTGACGGTAAGGATTCCCGCAAGTTTTAAAATAATATCTTTCGGTGAGACCCATTCTTTTAATTCTCCCGTAAGTTTTACGCCAATAATGCCTGGCCAATTTACCTCCCATGGAGAATCGGTCATGACATCTACTGCATCAGCTCCACCAACACCAATCGCTAACATTCCAAGTCCTCCAGCGTTTGGAGTATGCGAATCAGTTCCAATCATAAGTGAACCTGGGAAAGCATAATTTTCTAAAACTGTCTGATGAATGATTCCTGCACCAGGTTTCCAAAAGCCAATCCCATATTTCTTACAAACAGAGAGCAAAAAGTCATAAACTTCCTTATTGGTTATCAGAGCGTTTTCAAGATCATTATTCGCACCTTTTATGGCAGTGATTAAATGATCACAATGGACAGTTGTTGGTACCGCAGTAGTTTTCATTCCTGCATTCATAAATTGAAGTAATGCCATTTGAGCCGTTGCATCTTGCATTGCTACTCTATCAGGAGAAATATTAACAAAAGTTTTCTGTCTAACTGGTATTTCATTTAAGTCATATGTTAAATGAGAGAATAATATTTTTTCTGTATACGTCAGGGGTCTACCAAAAAAACTTCTAGCATTATTTAGAGATGATATATATTTAGAATACGTTTTGTTTGTTAAATCAATTAGATTCATGATAATAATTTAGTTAAAGTATGCCAATAATTTTAGCATCAAGTTCACCAAGAAGAAAGAAAATTCTAACGAAATTAGGATATAAATTTAAAGTCGTCAAACCTCAGATTGATGAGTCAAATTCTTTGAGATTAAAACCTATTGATTACGTTGAATATATTTCAAAGCTTAAAGCAAGGAAAGTGTTTGATTCTTATAATCAGTTTGATGTAATTGCTGCTGATACAATTATTGAGTTTCAAAATAAAATTATTGGTAAACCAAAAGACAAAAATAATGCAAAAGAAATTTTTCTTTCTTTATCAAACAAATCTCACAATGTAGTTACCTCTTTGACATTTAAAAATATTGAAATTGAAAAAACTATTACTGACTCTACGAAAATTACTTTTAAGAATTTGTCAGACGATTTAATTGATTATTATATTCAAAATTTCAATGTTTTGGACAAAGCAGGGGGATACAACATCGATCAATCTTTTTTTAAGGAGAACTTTGTAAAAAATTATGAGGGATGTTTTGAAAATGTCACAGGATTTCCAATGACTATGTTTTTTGAAAAAAAAATAGATAAATTTATAAAGTGAATTTTTATAAAAAATATCAATCAATCAGAAAAGAAAAAGGTCTAACTATTGATGATATATCAAATCATACCAAAATTGATGGAAAATATTTCATTTTAATTGAAAAAGGTAAATTCGCAGAAATATCACCTGTTTATCTCAAGTTATTTTTTAAAGCATATGTAAATTTTTTAAATCTTGATGAAAAGGAATGTTTGAATGATTTAAATGACTTTATGAATTCTCCATCAACCAATTTTGACATTTCTAATAAGAAAAAAAATAATATTTACGAAAATAAAAATTCGACTCAAGCTTTAAATTTTTTAAATAGTCAAAATTTATTTAATCGAAATATTTTTTTGGGAGTAGCCTTAATTTTGTTAATATCTCTATTTCCACTTTTTTTATCTTCAGAAAATAGTGAATCTTCAGACTATGAGAGCCAGTTGAGATTAAGTAGTCAATCTTTATCTCAAAATTACCAGCTCAGATTTAATGAAATATCTTCAATAGAAGATCTTAAGCTACCCGTCAAGATTCGAATAATTTCGAAAGATGAAAACTATATTTCTCATATTAAATTTTCGAATCTCTTAGAAGAAAATAGTGAATATTTTATTACTCAATCTAAAATAAATAAAAAAGACAATACTTTACTTTTTTCTTGGGATGAAGCCGATTCATTGTTGTTTCTGATTGCTAATCCTTCGCAACTTGAATTTTCAATGTTTTCTGATGACTATTTTAATGATTTATCAGACAGTATTTTAAATGACTTTCCTGTGAAAGTTCTGTTAGAAAAAAACCCATTTTCTATAACAATCTCAAAATACATTCCAAATAGATAAAACTTTCCAGTGTTTTTATTACAAATTTATTGACATAGAAATAAGCATATTGTAAGATAAGTGGTTAAATGTGGGTTAAATTCCCTTAACTATTATGGCTAATCAGTATACATTTATAGGACAATATTCTTACCAAATCGATTCAAAAAATCGAATCAATCTACCTTCAGATTTTAGAAAGCAATTTAAATCATCTGAAAAAAATACATTTGTTATTACTCAAGGTTTAGATCAGTCTTTGTGGATTTATCCAATAAATGAGTGGAAAAAAATCGAGAATGAACTTTCCTCCTTGTCTTCAATTTCAAAAATAAATCGATCCTTTCTTCGTAATTATCTAAGAAATGCAAAGATTATTAGTTTTGACAAACAGGGAAGGTTTGTTCTACCTGAAAATCTTTTAAATTTTGCTAAAATATCAAATAATGTTTCAATTATTGGTGTTTTGAACAGAATCGAAATATGGAATCCTGAAGTACTGAAAAAAATTGATAATGAAAAAATCGATCATCTTCTTTTAGACTCCCTAGCAGAGAAAGTCAAAATTTGATGAAAAGTATTCTTCCTACTAACATGAATCATATACCTGTTATGCTGGAAGAAACTCTTGAAAACCTCAATATTAATAAAGCAAAATTTTTTTTTGATGGAACTGTTGGATTTGGTGGTCATACAGAGGCTGCAGCTAAAATTAATGATGAATGTTTTATAATTGG
>JALRJJ010000016.1 GCA_023255095.1 bacterium | reverse complement strand
TGCTTTTCTTCCAAAAAATATATCTTCCACTAGATTGCAAGTATATTTTTTAGAAAAAAAAGATTTATTTGATGATTTAAACCATCTTTTATATAAATCAAAAAATGGCCGTTATCTTCTTGATAATGAATTAAGATATTTTTTTTATTCATTAGCATCTATCAAAATGCTTCCTAATCTTTTTTGGTATCCAGATATAATTATTTGTAATGGTTGGACTTCAGCTTTTATTCCGTTTCTCTTGAACTACATGAAAGGCGAGGATACTAATCTTTCAAAAATTAAAACTATTTACTTAGCAAAATCTAATGATAATGAAATAGTTTTAGACTCTAAACAATTAAATCTCAATGGTTCTTTTAAATCTAAATTAAATACTAATTCATATAATGAGATTGGATCATCTTCTGCGAATATGACAATAATAATTGATAATGAAGTTAAAGTTTCTAATGACCTTATGAAAAAGAAAGGATTCGAAGGAAATAAAAATTGCCATATTTTGGATTCAAATGATGAAAATTTTTTTGAAAATTTTTCTAGTTTAGTCAAATCTGTAAAATGAGAAAGTTTTTTATAAATTTAATTCTTTTATTATTTATATCCTGCTCTAAAGATTCTATAGTTTATACAGATATTGAAAATCCAAATAATACTCTTAGAACAATTACCCTTACTTTAGATAACCAAAAAACATACCAATCAATTCCTTCCTTAGCTCAAAATTCAAAACTATTTTTTGGAAATGAATCTGGATCAGATAATTTATTTTCCTTAGTTCAGTTTACTTTGTTTTCTGGATATATACCCCCAACTTCGTTTTTGGATTTATTAGCTGATTCGATTCAGGTTGATAGCGCGCGAATTTTCTTTCAAACTCTTGACACAATAAATAGCTCTGCAAAACTAAAATTATTTGCTTTACCTGTTGTAGATGAAACAATTTTTAGTGACTCAACCAACTTTTATTCTTTATCCGAGCATATTGATTTTTCTAATAGTTCTATTTTTTTAAATGAAACAACTTTGAATGAAATTGCTCCGTTAGATTCCGTTAGTTATGATACGATAAGCTTTGACTTTAAAGGTGAGAACTTAGAAACTTTAAAGACTAATTTGTTTAACACGGCAATCTATCCAGCTCGAACGATTATGCTGACAACTGAAAATCTTGATCAGTTATTTACTTTAGAAAGCAATGAATCCTCAAGAGAACCAAAAATGAAAGTATGGTTTAAAGCCTTTGTAAATGATACAACTACTGTAGATACATCTATATTATTCTTTGCAGATAAAGATATAAGTATTATTTCTCCTCCAGAAATTACTGATTTCGACAAGCAACTCATAACTTTAAATGGTGCATCGGGGCTTAAGTCGCTAATTCATTTTAATCTAGATTCGATATCAAGCTTTAACAGAAACGCTATTATAAAAAACGCCAATCTTGTGTTAAATGTTGAAACTAGAAATTTTGAAGATGGAACTTTCTCTGTTGGTATATCTACTATTCAAGACTCAATATCCAATTGGGATTATACTTCATTTTATGAACCTTCAATTGATTATGAAGATTACCAATCGACTAATGTTTATTTAAATTCAAGAAATATTGTAGATAATAAAGTTTCAATACCGATACAGTCCTATATCCAATTATTTAAAAATGGCGCAATTGACAATAATGGATTAATGATTTTTGGTGGTTCAAGCAATAGTCCATATGATAAAGTTTCTTTTTCTGTTGAAAGCGTAGAGGTTTTATATGTTGAACCGTAGATTAATACTACTTTACATTTTTATGAGTATAATTCATGGGCAATCATCATTGAATGCTTTGGGTTATGGAAATTTTTCAAATAAATTTCATGCTTCTTCCATTTCAATTGGTTCCTCTGGGGTATTATCTACTTTTAAAGAGAACATTTCATTGCATAATCCATCTACTTGGCACAATCTTCCTTTTGCTGTATTAACTACCAGCGTTTCTTATGACCAGGGTTTAATTGAAAATAACGATAGTGCCTTTTTTAATCTGTCATCTACATCTTTAGTTGTTCCTTGGAGACAAAAGCTTAGTTTTGGTTTAGGTTTTTCTCCTCTTTTTTCGAGGGATATAATTTTTGAAGATTTAACTAATGATCAATTTATTTTTACTGATAATGATACTTTAAATTATCGTCGAAAAATAATATCAAGTGGCGGAGCTTCACTTGCGAAATTTTCTTTAGGGTATAAAATTAATGAAATTCAATCCATAGGATTTGAATATGGTACTGTTTTAGGTTCCTCAAGAAAGAGTAATAATCTAATCATAAATGATGTTAACCATTTTCTCCAAGAGAGAGACTATTTTTCTGGAGGAATTGTAGCTTTCTTTTATACTCAGCTTCTTGAAAATTCAATTGGAATTCCAATTACACTCAATACTTTTGTTAGTAAATCTTTGAAAGATATAGGCGTTGAAAATGAAGCATACCAATCATTTATTGATCTAAATGGAAATTCATATCATGATTCAAGTGATTTTCCTGATTTGGGCCAAGCTCTTATTCCAATTAAAAGATTTTCCTTAAATGAAATGAGTATTGAAGAATTTGGAATAAGTTTTGATTATAAAGATGAAAACAGAAATCATTTTATGTTAGAACTATATAATTGGAACGATACTGGTGATCATATTTTTTCATCATCAATAATTGATAGCTATATTGAAAGCTATTCAAAGCTGAACATTGGATTTGTTAGATTTGGAATTCCTTATACCGATGATAGATATGATTATAAAGCAGGTATTTTTTTAGGAGATTATGATTTAAAAAATGTTGATAATGTAAAGGAAATTGGTATAGGTTTAGGAATTGGAATTCAATTTGGTCTCACTAATAATCAAATAGATATTTCATACAATTATATAAAAAGAAATAATTTAGAATTTATTAATGGTAATGAAACCATTCAATCCTTCTCAATAGGTTTGAGTTTGGGTGATTTATGGTTTGTTAAAAGAAGAGAGATGTAATTATGCAAAGTAAATTTTTATTATTGTTTTTAAGTGTTTTGTTAAGTTCAAGCTTACTGGAAGCTCAATGTAAAAGAGGAGAGAAGTTAAGAATTACAAATGATGTTGAAATTAAAGTTCTTGATTGCAGAGAAGCGACAAGGCTAATATATAATGAAGGGTGGTATCCTTATTCAATTGAAGATGAACAAGAAGATCGATGTCCTCAGTTAGTTAGTAGTGCCGCAGAATATTACAGAAACTCAAATTGGGAATTGAGTGCTCAGTCTTATGGAAAGCTTATGGATTTACGTTGTGATTCTTGGAATTCAGATTGGGTAAATCCTGATGACTCATATTTGTATTGGTCTATAGCATTACAAAACTTAGGAAAATTTGATGAATCTGAATCTGTGCTCATCAGAGCAATTGATGAATTGCCTGGAAATACTGATTTAATGATTCGATTAGCATATGCATACAAAAAACTAGATAAGATAGATGAAATGATAATCGAATATGAAAGAATTATGGACTTTGGCGTTGAAGACTCCTCTCTTTTACAAGACTTAGCTTCAGCGTATGGTAGTCAGGGTAGAACTGATGAGCAAATATCAGTTCTAAAGAAAATTTTAGACTTCGATCCAAATAATACTTCAGTACAATCAGAGCTAGCTAATGTTTATGAAAATTCTGGTGAAGACCCATTAGAGCTTTTTAAGGCGAGATACAATGACAATCCTGAAAATGCTTCATTTGCCTTAGAATATGCTCAAAAACTAATGGATTCTGGTGAATTATTAACAGCAATCTCTGTCCTTGAAAATTCATTGCTTTACAATAAAAATAATTATTTGGTTTATCAGACATTAGGTAAAGCTCTATCAGAAAATTCTGATTTCGAGAAATCAAACCAAGTATTTGAAAATCTTTTTAATTTAGATAATTCAAATTTTAGAGTTGCAATTCAAATTTCATCTAATTCAATGGATATGGACGAATATCAAGAAGCTTACGAGTGGTCTAAAAAAGCCTTAAAAATTTCTGGAAATAATGCTGAATCACTCTCCCATATGGGAAACTTATTTTACAAAGCTATGCAAAATTGCAGAGGAGATAGTTTTTCATCCTCTGATAAAATTGTTGCTTCATTAGCCTATCAGTATTTCGAATTAGCTGAAAAAAAGGGCAATTCAATGTATTTTAAACAACAAAGATGGCTTGAAGAAAATGATGTTCTCTTTGGATATTCAGACTGGTTTATGACTGATAAAGAAGTACAAGCAACTGGGAAGGTTTCTCCAACTTCCTCTTGTTATGACTGGGTTAGTGAATCGTTGAATAAAAGTAAAGATTGGTAAAAATGTCAGCTCTTAAAGATTCCGATAGAGAAGTATATGAAATTATTTTGTCAGAATCTAACAGACAGAATAATTTTTTGGAATTAATTGCTTCTGAAAATTTTACTAGTCAATCTGTAATGGAGGCTACTGGATCTGTTCTCACCAACAAGTATGCTGAAGGATATCCTGGCAAAAGGTATTATGGAGGATGCGTTCATGTTGATGAGGTTGAAAACTTAGCTATAGAACGTGCTAAAAAACTTTTTAACGCTGAATATGCAAATGTCCAGCCTCATTCTGGTTCTTCTGCTAATATGGGCGTTTATTTGGCTTTTCTTAATCCGGGAGATACAATATTAGGGTTAGACTTAAGTCACGGGGGACACTTAACTCATGGATCTAAAGTGAGTTTTTCAGGTCAAATCTACAATTCAGTAACATTTCATGTTGATAAAAACACAGGATTGGTAGATTTTGACAATCTTAAAAAGATTGCTCAAGAATATAAACCTAAGATGATTATTTGTGGTGCCAGTGCATATCCTAGAACTATTGAATTTGAAAAGTTTAGAGATATAGCTGATAGTGTAGGCGCTTTCCTTTTGGGAGATATTTGCCATAATTCAGGAATTATTGCAGCAAAAAAACATCCTTCTCCTTTTCCATTTTGTCATGTTGTTTCTACAAGTACTCATAAATCATTAAGAGGGCCGAGAGGAGGAATTATTTTACTTGGAAAGGATTACGAAAATCCATTCAAAATAGTTGCTCCTAAATCTGGAAGAATCAAAATGATGTCTGAACTCATTGACGGCGCTGTAATGCCAGGAATTCAAGGAGGACCTCTGATGCATGTTATTGCTGGTAAAGCAGTTGCTTTTAAAGAGGCGTTATCTGATAATTTTAAAAATTATATTCAAAGTGTCCTTGATAACGCTAAGGCATTTGAAAAGAATTTTAAAGATTTAGGCTATAATTTAGTATCAGGAGGTACTGATACTCACCTAGTGCTTCTTGACTTACAAAATAAAAATATTTCTGGTAAACAGGCAGAATTAGCACTTGATGAAGCAGGTATTACGGTGAATAAAAATATGGTTCCATTTGACCCAAGAAGTCCATTTATCACAAGTGGAATAAGAATTGGAACTCCAGCTTTGACAACTAGAGGGATGGGGTTTGATGAAATTAAAGAAATCACTAAAATGATCGACTTAGTTATTAATAATTTTGATAATGAAAAAGTAATATCATCAGTTAAGAATAATGTTCAAGAATTATGCAATCAATTTCCTTTAAATCTCTAAAGAATTTTTTTCTAATATGTCTGTTTAACTTTTTCAATTATTCATGTGCATCGTCCAATCAACTAATGCTTGGTTCTACTTTTTATGAAATTTCAACACCTACTTTTCTAAAATTAAAGCATAGGCTGAGTATCGATTATGACTCTTCTCCTGAAGAGTATCTTGAGTATTCTGAAGCCTTAATTCAATATTCATATGGAATTATCATTGAAAAAGCTGACAGAATAAAAGTTGAAAGCTTCATAGATGCAAAACCATATTTTTCTGAATCTTTAGAATATTTTTTGGAGGCAAAAAAATATATCAAAACAGCTCTTGAACAGAAATATCCTGATTTTGATAATTATTTTTCAAATATGAATGATTATGCCTTTTCCTATGAGGACATTCCTTATTTGTATTGGTTGAGTGCTTCTATAGCTGGTACTATTAAATCTAGTCATGGTGATCCACAATATTTATCAGATCTTCCAAAAATATATTGGTTAATTTCGAGTGCGTCTAAAATTGATGAAAAATGGAATAATGGAGCTTTATATTCTGCGTTAATGAATTACCATCTTTCTTCTCCAATTTATGATACAGATTCACAGAAAAATGCATTAAAGTACTTTAAATTGGCAGAAAAAGAATCTAAGGGGATGGATGTTTCTCTTTATGTTAGTTTAGCAGAAAGTTATGCTGTTAAAATTCAAGACAAAAAGATGTTTGCTGATTTATTAAAAAATGCTTTACAAGATGAAAAAAAATCAAGCAATCAGTATAAATCTTCAAATAAAGTTTATAAAGCTCGAGCAAATTGGCTTTTATCTAGGATAGATGAACTATTTTTTATGTAAATTATAAAATGAAATTTATTAAATATTTCATATTTGCCTTGCTAATTTCTTCCCTCAATGCAAAGCCTATTATCATTAAGTTAGCGACATTAGCACCTGAAGGTACTCCATATTACAATTTATTACTTGAAATGGGTCAAAGATGGGAAAAGGAAACAAATGGAAAAATTCAGTTACGCATTTATCCAAACGGAGTTGTTGGTGGAGAGAAAGAAACTATCAGAAGAATGAGAATAGGACAAATTCAAGGTTCAGCAATGTCTTCAATTGGGTTAGCTGAATTAACAAAAAAAATAAATGCCTTTACATTACCCTTAGCTTTTTCTGATTACCAAGATGTTGAAAGTGCCAAAAAAGTTATGTTTGATGAAATTCATGATGGATTAATAGATAGTGGATTTAAATTGCTTTTTCTTGTGGATATTGGCTGGGTCTACTGGTTCTCGAAAGATAATATAACGTTTCCGCAAGATCTTAAGGATTCGAAAATTTATACTACTGCTGGAGATTATGTAACAGTTGAATTATTTAAAAAATTTGGTTTCAATGCGGTCCCAGTTTCTGAAAATGATATTCTAACAGGACTTCAAACTGGAATGATAAATAGCATGCAAACTGTTCCAATTCTTGCCCTGAGTTCTGGTTGGTCAGCTTTAATGCCGAATATGCTCGATCTTAAGTGGGGGGCTTTTATTGGGGCAGTTATTATTGATAATAGAGTTTGGCAAAAAATTTCTGAGAGTGACCGATTGATTCTTGAAAAAATTGCTCTTGATATAGGAGAAAAATATCAATCAACCAGTAGAAGTTTAGAGAGAAAAGCCATAGATGCAATGAAAGAAAATGGTATGAATATCATAACTCTTTCTCCTGAAGAGCTCTTAATTTGGAATGAATTTAAAGATGAGATAACTCCTGATGTTATTGAGACTTTTCTGTCTGAAGAGATTTACCAAAAAGTTATCTATTCAATATCAAATGATTGATTTTTTTAAAAAGATAGAAAATAGTCTAATCTATTTTTTATTTATTTTAGTTATCATTTTACCGTTTTTTGAGATTTTATCTCGATATGTTAATATTCTTTCAATTCCTGCAAATCAAGTAATTGTCCAGCATGGAACTTTATGGATTGGATTTGTTGGTGCTGTAATAGCTGCAAGATCCAACCGACTTCTTTCCATTGTTAAAAATCCAATCTTCAATCGTTCAGATTCATTTAATATTATTCGATATATAACTCATATTCTATCTGCTTCTATAGTTCTTATTTTAAGTACTTCATATTTTAAAATAATACAAATAGGGATTCAGTATCCTAGTTTTGTTTTTCCTTTTGTAACTGAATGGTTTGTTCAATTAGTAATCCCTCTTTCTTTAATCTCTATTTGGTTTTATTTAATCTATTTGAGCTCATCAAATTCTAAATATAGGTTATCGGTATTTATCCTCTCTATTCTCTTATGTTTGCTTGCTTACTTTATTCCTTTCCCGACTTCAAACATTTATATTTTTTTATTTTTTTCCATTCTTTTAATTTTGGCAGTTTGGAACGGATTACCGATTTTTATTACTTTAGGAGGTTTTTCAATAATATTTTATTTGTCTATTCCCACTGATTGGTCGACAAATTTTGAAATTTTATCCTCAATTTCTGATGGAGCATATCGAATAGTATCCTCTCCAACAATTTCAGCAATTCCACTTTTTACTTTAGGAGGATATATTCTTTCAAAATCTAATATATCTTCAAGGCTTTTCAACTTTTTTAAATCAGCATTCGGATGGTTTAGTGGTTCAACTATTTTAATTGTTGTTTTTATTAGTGCATTATTTACTTCACTGACTGGAGGATCAGGAGTGACTATCATTGCTTTAGGAGGTGTCTTATACCCAATTTTAATCAACGAGGGATATTCAAAAAAATTTACTTTAGGAGTATTAACTTCTTGTGGATCCTTAGGACTTTTATTTCCGCCAAGTTTACCTTCAATTATTTACTCAATTTCTGCAGGAGTTAATCCAATAAATTTTTTCAAAATTGCTTTTTTACCAGCCATAATACTTGTTTTTTCAGTGATTTTTTATGGATTACTTAAGAAACCTTCAAATTCAACCGTTATAAATTTTAATTATAAAAATTTTATTCAATGTTTAAAAATTGTTAAATGGGAATTGTTAATTCCCGTAATTATTTTAGTAAGTATTTTTAGTGGTTTTTCTACTTTAGTAGAATCTGCTTCCTTGCTAGTACTTTATATTATTTTAATAGAGTTATTTATTTTCAAAGACCTAACAATTATTGATTTAAAAAAAGTAACTGTAGAAGCTTCAAAGCTTATAGGTGGGGTATTAATTATTTTAGGATTTGCCATGGGATTAACAGGCTATCTTGTTGATGCACAAATACCATTAAAAATTTTAAACTTTGCAAAAGATTTTATTGCCTCTCCATTAGTTTTTCTTCTTGCGCTCAATATCTTACTTTTATTAGCTGGTTCTTTGATGGATATTTTTTCAGCAATTCTTGTAATTGTTCCATTGATATTACCTTTAGCAACTTATTATGGAATTGATCCAATTCATCTTGGTATTATTTTTATATCAAATTTAGAATTAGGCTACATTACTCCTCCAGTAGGAATGAATTTATTCCTTTCTTCTTATAGATTTGATAAGTCCCTTTCTGTAGTATTACGTTCTTCATTTCCATTTTTTCTTATAAGACTAATTGGATTACTTTTTATTACTTATATTCCTTTGTTTTTTTATTGATTTAACTTTATTTTTACCATTATGAAAAACACAAAATCTATTCTATCAATAATTTTATTTACTCAGCTTGTTTTCTCTCAAG
>JALRJJ010000001.1 GCA_023255095.1 bacterium | reverse complement strand
TTTAATGGTTAGAACAATTGCTTTGTAAGCAATGAATTTCAGTTCGAGTCTGAGAAGAGGCTTTATTGTAAAGATATATATATATAATTATGCCTTATAATATGAAGAGGGATGAAGCGTTGCTGAAATATCGCGAAAAAGCGACGAAAGAGTCTATTGATGGTTGGTATAAGTTGTTGCCAGGGGAACGTAAAAGAAAGTTTATTTCAGAGTGTCTCTTAGAATTTGTAATACCAGCTCAAGAGGAAGGAATCATTTATAGAGAAGAAATAATGGAATTTTTTAACAAAGAGATGAAAATCAAACCTTCTGGATTGTATGTCTCTGAAGCATTTATTCATAATTTTGGCACTAAGTCTACAACTCTGAGAGTAATTGTTGGGGGTTATGGTAGACCTGATTATTATATAAAAAAAGCTGGTTATGTAGGCTTTGTAAAAAATCCTGATATTGATATGTCTAAACTATATAACATTAAAAAGAAATACAAAGGTATAGGATTGAGAAGAATTTCTGCTTAACTTTAAAAAACAAACAGCATATAGTACTGCTTTAATTATTTCTCTTTTGAACATGGGAACTCAAACTACCGGATTTACCCCCTATGGGATTCGAACCCATATTGTTACCGTGAAAGGGTGACGTCCTAACCATTAGACGAAGGGGGCTTCTTTTTGATTTCCATCGCTAGATAGAATTCAAAGATTTTATAACATTTAGTAGGATTCGAACCTACACCGTCAGGGTCGAAACCTGAAACTCTATCCGTTGAGCTATAAATGCTAAAAATCTTGAAAATATAGTCAAGATTTGTAGTGAAAAAAAGTGTTCTAAAAAACTTAGCTGGAATAGAAGGATTTGAACCTTCGAATGTTGGTATCAAAAACCAATGCCTTAACCACTTGGCGATATTCCAAAACAAGCCAAAATTTTTGAATTAGAACTTGTTAAAATCAAACAGGCAAATTTTGGTGTATTTTCGTTAAGCCTTCAATTCTTATAACAATTGCTTTAACTCAAAAAAAGACTTCAACGAAAAGTCAATAGTGTTACACATCTCAAGCCAATTATGCCCTTTGCGATTGCAAAAACATTCTGAGAATTCTTCTGGAGACTGTTCGCCCAATTGCTACGCATCAAAGGAAAAAACCTTTGAAAATGTTTTAGAAAGTTACTAGAAAGAGATGAGATACTAATATCAAAATTACCACTAAGAAAACCCATAGTTGGAGGCGGTACAAGAGATAAAAACCAAACTATTTTATTGTCTGTGAAATAATGGCTAATGTATCTACTTCTTTTTGCTAGTACATTCTCTGCCCTTTGATATTTATATGTTTCTTTTCATAAAATTAGATCTAGATAGACTTGAACTATCGACCTTACACTTATCAGGCGTATGTTCTAACCAACTGAACTATAGATCTACGATTACTCAAATTTAATTGAATAATCATCGTATTTAAACTTTTGGTTCCCAAGGACTATTGAAATTAAACACACGAAATTCTTGGCTTAGTTCAAGGGGTTCCGATATCACTCTTTTTTGACTGTCGTCATATCTAACTTCAGTATAACCTGAAAGTGGAAAATCTTTTCTTAAAGGATAACCTTCAAATCCATAATCCGTTAAGATTCGACGCAAATCAGGATGTTGCTCAATATAGATCCCATTCATGTCCCAAACTTCTCTCTCTAACCAATTAGCAGCTTGATAAAGATCAACGATTGACTCTACTGGCGTAAACTCATCAACAAAAGTCTTTACCTTAATTCTAGAATTATATTTTGTACTTAGCAAACAATAGATTAACTCAAATCGATTTTCTTTTGATGGATAGTCTACTGCGAAAATGTCAATCAATACTTTAAAAAGGCAATTTTCATGGTCCTTTAAAAACAATATTGTACTTTTAAGGTCCGAAACATGCACTTCAATAATGATTTCGTCACGAAAATGCGTTATCTTTTTTATATGATTTGATAGAGTATCCTCTAAGAATTTTATAAAATTTTGATTCATATGATTTATTTTAATATCTTGATTATTTTGACAACCACTTTAAAACGTTTTGACTACGCTTGATTTTTTTTTGAAGTTGAAGAATACCATACAATAGTGCCTCAGCCGTTGGAGGGCAACCTGGCACGTAAATATCAACAGGAACAATTCTATCACAACCTCGCACAACCGAGTAAGAATAGTGATAATAACCTCCCCCATTTGCACAACTACCCATAGAAAGAACCCATCTCGGTTCCGGCATTTGGTCGTAAACTTTTCTTAAAGCTGGTGCCATCTTATTAGTTAATGTCCCAGCAACTATCATGATATCTGACTGTCTAGGACTTGCTCGGAAAATTATTCCAAATCTATCAAGATCGTACCGACTAGCTCCAGCATGCATCATCTCAACAGCACAACAGGCCAAACCAAATGTCATCGGCCATAATGAACCCGTTCTGGTGTAATTAATTAAGGTGTCTAAATTGGTTGTGACGTAGCCTTTTTCTAAAATACCCTCAATGCCCAAATTCTACTCCCAATCCAATGCCCCTTTTTTCCATTCATAGATAAAACCTACCACCAAGATGGCCAAAAAGATAACCATGGCGATAAAGCCAAACATGCCTATCTGGTCGATAACGACAGCCCAGGGGAAAAGGAAGGTAATCTCAAGATCAAATAAGATAAATAAGATAGCGACAAGGTAATAACGCACATCAAATTTCATTCTCGCATCTTCAAAAGCT
>JALRJJ010000093.1 GCA_023255095.1 bacterium | reverse complement strand
TCAATATTTAGTTGGTCCATTTCAATTAAAATAGAGTCTACTTCTCTTCTTCCAAAATCAGAATCAGGTGCAATGATTGCCAAAGAAAATGAATCCTTGTCATTGAAGTTTTTTACTAAATAGTTTAATAAAACCTGATTTTTTACTTTTAATGATGAATTAAGAAGTAAAACATTTTTGTTGATTTTATGAACCTCTTCGCTTGCATAAAATGGAGATAAAATTATTGTATCACTTCTTGAGTATAAAGCTGCTGCACTGAGGAGATTTTTTTCATTAAAGGGACCAATAACCGCAGATACTTTATATATATCCCTTAAAACTCTAAATGCTTCAATTGTTTTGATTTCTGATCCATAATTATCTATCACAATAAATTCTTTTTGATACCTTGAGTTTGAACTATTATTTGATAAAGTAAGACCTTTTAAAAATGCATTGGCTTCATTGGAATTTTCTCCAGTTAAAGGCAAAACAACGCCTATCCTGTTAGAGTCAGAATTATTTGAAATCTTTTTTTGAATGAATTTGTAAGCTGATCTTAGCTCTCTGTTAAAAGTTGATGAATTTATTTTAGGGAAAATTGAAAAATAATTATCAAAATTATCTTTAGAAAAACATTGAGCGAGATAAATCAAGCTTAAATTGTCTTGATTTAATTCCATCAGTTCAAGAGAATGCAGAAACTGGTAATCTAGACCGAGCTGTAAAGTTGAAGATAATCTTTTATATATAATATTATCATTTTTTCTGTCATTATTGAGTGCATTAGATTTTAAGTAGTTTTCAAATGCAAAATTATACAGCTGTAAATCAGCAAAAATATCTCCAATCTCTAGGAAATATAGACTAAAAAAATCATTATTTAAGAAAGTTTCTGAAAAACTAGAATGTATTTTAAGAGCATCTTCATAACGCTTTAAACCTCTTAATGATTTTATTTTTAAAAGAACCAAGTTTTCATCTAGCACTTCATACTTTTCAACTTTTTTTAGAGCGCTCGAGTATCTGCCTTTATTAATATCCTTGACTATTTCATCGTAATTTGATGCATCATTTACAACAAAAGATTGTGTGAATGCTAAGGTAATTATAAGAAAAGTTGTTATAAGTTTCTTCACAGAGAAAGCTAAGAATAATTTTTATTATTTTTTACCAAAATATAGCGCTGAAATACCATGTATAAACCAAAAAGAAACTAGAAGCCACCATAACATGAAAAACCAATCATTTTTATTTGTTCCATTCCAAGACAAAGCTTCAAATACGATAGCTTCCATCAATAAATCAAAAATAACTAATACAAGAAAGCCAAATATCCAGTTTAAAATATATTTAAAATTTGCTTTGATTGAATTTTGATTAAAGAATAAAGATAGAAGTCCAAAAGATACAAAAATACATAAAGCTAATAAGATTTTTTCCACGATATTAAAATCCAGTGATAAAAGTTAGTGGAAAATTAATAATCATTAATGCTAGCTTATCAAAAAATTCACCTACACCAAGTGCAAGCCATAGAATCAAAAATCCTACAACTATTTTAATCATATTCACAGTTTTAGTACTAATAGCTTGATTGAGTTTAATTAATACTTTGTCGAAATAAATTAAGGATGTAATAATAATACAAAATCCAAAATAAGGATCATTTCCCCAAAAATTATTAACAAAGCCAATAAATAAAAAAAATATCCCAAAAAAGATGCTTAACATATTTCTATTTAAATTACCTTTCAAAGAATTTGTTCCTGAAGATTAAGTTCCATTTTAACATCACCTCTTGAATACTTGTCTGAATCAAGAACAACTTCTTTAAATCCGAATTTGTCATAAAGTTGTCTCGCTATAACCAATTTTCGATTTGATATTAAAATAATTTTTTCCGCTTTTTGATTTATTGCAAAATTGATACTTGCCTTCATAAGTAATTTAGAATATCCCCTACCTCTATATTTTTTGGAAATAGTCATTTTTGCAAGTTCATAAGATTTAGATGAAATTTTAATCATTGCACAAGTACCAATTACCGTATTTTTTTTTAACACTAAAAAAATTTCTCCTCCACGTTGAGAAATTTTTTCTGGATTTAATAGATCTTTTTTATCTGACTTTTCGAGTTCCCAATATTCTTCTATCCATTCTTTATTTAGAAGAAAAAAGTCATTGCGATAATTATTATCAAATGGAATTAATCTAATTGCAGACATTTCTTCAATCACCCTTCAATTTACAGATGGTTACATTCTATCTATTGATTTTTTAACCTTTCCATTTACTCTTATCAATGAGATATAAGTAATTTTCTTTTTTTTGTAGTTTAACTTTTTTACCACCAAGTTTTTCAATAGATTTTTGTGAACGAAAATTATTTTTTCCGATTTCGAAATATACTTTATCTAAAAATTGAAAAATATAATCCATCATTAATTTCTTAATTTGGTAATTCATTTCAGTACCCCAATATTCATTAGAAATAAATGTATAACCTATTTTTACTGATTGATTGTTTTCATCAAATGAATAGAATCTTGTATTTCCAATAATTTTATTTATTTTTTTATCAATAATAGTAAAACAACCTTCACTATTATTTATTCCACCATCAAAATATTTTCTAAAATTATTTTTTTTCCATCTATCTTGATTTGGGTGTTGTTCCCATATTACTGGGTTACTACCAATTTGGTATAATTCTTGAAAATGGTCTTCTGAAGTTTGTACTAAACTAACGTAATTATTTTCTAAAGTTATTTTGAATTCAATCAAAATAACACCCCCCTTCGGTACTTATTCCACAGTAACGCTTTTAGCTAAATTGCGAGGTTGATCTACTTCGCATCCCTTTTCAACAGCTATAAAAAACGCGAATAGTTGTAAAACTATCGTTGAAAGAATTCCAAAGATAAATTCATTCGATTGAGGAACCAAAATAATGTCATCGCATAATTCTGATAATCTCTTATCATTACTATCAGTGATTGCAATAATTTTACCTTTTCTTGACTTAACTTCTTCAATATTTGACAAAATTTTATCGTATGACCTATCTTTTGAAACTAGAAATACGGTTGGCATATTTTCATCAATTAGAGCTATTGGACCATGTTTCATTTCTGCTGCTGGATATCCTTCTGCATGAATATAAGAGATTTCTTTTAACTTTAAAGCCCCCTCGAGAGCAATAGGAAAATTGATTC
>JALRJJ010000070.1 GCA_023255095.1 bacterium | reverse complement strand
TAATAATTCAGATTTTAATTTACTATCTGTATAAAAAGATATATCACCATCATTCGCATTTTTTAATGAATTAATACGATAAACAAAAAGGCCTTTTTTTGAGGCCTTTCCGTTTAATAATTTAGCTATATCCTCAATAGATTTATTCTGCTGCATCTTTCTTAGACTTAGGAGCTTCTTTTGATCCTTTTTTATCTTCTGTTTTGCTATCGGAACCACCTAAAGACTTTATAATTTGACGAGTGATATCAACATTTTCACTCGCAAAAGCTATCCCGTTATATAAAATTAAGTCATATTTTTCATCTGCTGCAATCTTATCTATAGTTTGGTTTATTTTTTCTTGAAGATCACCAATCTCTTCTCTTCTTCTTAAATCCATGTCCTCACGAAGTTCTCTTTCAAGACGCTGTATTTCTATTCTTCTTTGTTGTAAGGATTTTTCAGTCTTATCTTTTTGGTCATCTGATAATGTTAAAGCTTCTTTTTGATATTTTTTCTCATCGCCCTGAAGCGCCTGAATTTTTGCTTTTAATTTTTCTGTTCGACTTCCAAATTCCTTTTCTAGTTTTTTATTCGCAGAGATTGTTTGTGGCGCCTCTTTTAAAATTTTATTAACATCAACAATTCCAATTTTAATTTCTGCAGAAAATGTGACTGCTGAGAATAAAATTAACAAAATACTTATCAGCAAATTCTTCATGTTTTAATATCTCCTATAGTTAAATATTTAAAATGATGAGCCCATTCCAAATTGGAATCGTTGTGTTCTATCTTTATTGTCATCATTCAATGGCTCAGCGATTGAAACCTGAAGAGGTCCAAATGGCGAATTCCACATCACACCCAGACCAACAGAATATCTCATCTCGCCTTGTTCAAATTGTTCTGAACCGGTTACGGATTCATTATCTGAGAATACACCACCGGCGTCAACAAAAGTACTTAAACGAAATGCATTATTATTTTTTAAACCCGGGACTGGAAAATAAAGTTCAGCACTCGCAAGAACTTCCTTCTGACCTCCTGTAGTAAACCATCTGCCAGCACTTGAATTATAATATTTTGGTCCAATGGAGCTTGTTCTATAACCCCTTACAGATCTTACTCCTCCCATGTAGAAATTTTTAAAGAATGGATAGTCCTCACCGCCATATTCTCTTGCATATCCTAGTGTTCCTCTTAACTTAAGTGTAAATTTTTTATTTTTATCAAGGGGTTGATAAAATTCAGACTGCGCTTGCAACTTATAGTAACTCAAATCTAATACTGGTGCGGACACAGTGGCTGTGTACCTGGTCATCATACCCTCTGTTGGTAGTAACACATTATCCCTCGTGTCAGTAACAAGCCCTACATCGAAAGCAATTGAATCTGCAGAGCAATCCACGTTCCCAGCTGATCCTCTTTTGTTACAATAATCTTTGTAAAGCGAAGGGGATCTATCTGTTAATTCTAGATCCGTCATATCAACGGTTGCACCAAAATTTAAGAAATCTTTTTCACTTAATGGAATACCAAAATTGACACCGCCGCCATATGAATAAGTGTTGTAAGTACCAATTCCCCTTAATTTAGCTGTATTCATATCCCTTCTATAAACTTGGAATCCCCTTGATACACCATCTTCGGTATAGTAAGGATCAGTATAAGATAGTGAGTATGTTCTATTAATTGAACCCGTACTTACAGCAAGTGCGACCGTATTTCCTGTTCCAGCAAAATTTGCCTGGCTGACATTAAATGAACCCATTAAGCCCTCGGCTGAACTGACACCTGCGCCTAACATTATCCTACCTGTATTTCTCTCAGTAACATTCACATTTAAATCGACTTGATCATTCGTTCCTGGGACTTGGGCTGTATCAACATCCACAGCACTAAAATATTGCAATCGAGTGAGTCTGAATTTCGATCGAGCAACTTTAGAATCATCATACCAAGATGATTCAAACTGTCTCATTTCTCTTCTCAAGACCTTATCTTTAGTTCTTGCATTGCCAATAAAATTGATATTTCTGACATAAATTTTATTACCGGTAGTGACAAAAAAATCATATGAAACTGTTTTGTTAACATCATCAATTTTAGAAATTTTAAAATAGACGCGATCATAATTAAAACCCTTGATTAAAACAAGGTTATTCACAGTCCCATGCTCGAATAAACCCCATTTAATGAATTATTAATTTGGGTAAGCTCGAGTATGAAGCCGTTGGTTATGATAACGCATATAAAAAACAATATACTGACCAAGATCAACCTCACTAAGAGGAAACAGAAATCTGCATTAGCTGTTGTTGAACTCACTCACATTACTTGCCCCCCAATTGTAGCAAAAAAATTCATCAATTAACTGATGGATTTGAGCTTATTTTGCGAAATCGTGAAGTTTTTTTAATGTAATACGAAGGAATTGCCAAGACCGGTTAAATATCGAACGAAAAAAACGGACCATACGCAGGATACAACTTTCTCTGTTTGATCCCTATTCACATCAGTAATCGTAAAATCGAGGAGTTAAAAGTAATTTTAGTGGTTAGTGGTTAGTGGTTAGTGGTTAGTGGTTAGTGGTTAGTGGTTAGTGGTTAGAACAAAATAAATTACTTTAACCTCAAACACGCTTTTTATGTGTGTGATCTAACGTCTAATTTCTAACGTCTAATTTCTAACTTCTAACTTCTAACTTCTAACTTCTAATTTCTAACTTCTAATTTCTAACTTCTAATTTCTAACTTCTAATTTCTAACGTCTAATTCCTAGAAGAAATAGCTGAAAACAAAAAACCCAGCC
>JALRJJ010000035.1 GCA_023255095.1 bacterium | reverse complement strand
GAACTGTTTCTTCCATCGTTCAAAATTTTGAGTTGCATCACCACCAATATTTGAAAAAATAACTATACTGAAATCAGAATTATCAGCTAAGATGATTTCAAAAAGCCTAAACTGAGATTGCGATTCATTAAAAATCCACTCATCTGGAAGAATAAAAGATATATTTTTATAGGAAGTTCTGCCTTCAATATTTTTAGTACCGTGAATCGCGATATAAGATACCAGAAAACAACCAAAGAAAACTATGAAGATAATAAAATTTCTACGCATTATTATAAAATAGTTTAGCCTGCTCATCTGCATGATAAGAGCTTCGAACTAAAGGACCAGACTCAATAATTTTAAATCCAATTTCTTTACCATAATCTTTTAGCAATTCAAAATCTTTTAGTGATCGATATTTCTGAACAACAAGATGTTTTTTAGTTGGCTGCAAGTATTGCCCAATCGTAAAAATCTCTACACCAACAGATAATGCTTCATCCATTGTTTTTTTGACTTCATCGATTGTTTCTCCTAATCCTACCATGATTCCAGTTTTTACTGTTAGTCCAAACTCTTTTGCTAACTTGAGAACACCTAATGTTCTTTTCCAGTTAGCTTGAGGACGAATTTGGCGACTAATTCTTTCAACGCACTCAATATTATGACTAAAAATATTGGGGAGGGCTTCAAAAACAATTTTAAGAGCCTTGGGTTCTCCTTTAAAATCTGGAGTTAGAACCTCAATGGTACATTGGGGGTTCATTTTACGAATTTGTGTTATTGTTTGTGCCCAAATACTAGCCCCATAATCTCCTTTCAAATCGTCTCTATCAACAGATGTGATTACGACATGTCTTAGAGACATTTTTTTAACTGCATGAGCAACCCTTAGAGGCTCTAAGGGATCGTTCCAGCTAGGTTTGCCAGTTTTGACAGAACAAAATCCACAAGAGCGGGTACATGTGTCGCCAAGGATCATTAATGTAGCAGTTTTTCTTTGCCAACATTCATAAATATTTGGACATCTAGCTTCAACACAAACGGTATTTAAATATTCTTTCTGAACAAGCTGTTTAACCTGTTTAAAATTTTCATCTATCCTGATTGATATTTTTGGTTTATGTTGATTAGAGGGTATCATATGTGCATTAACTTTTGAAAATTTTTTTCTATACTATCTTTAATATCGTCAACAGCTATATCTTTTCCAAGCTCTTTGCTGATGGATGTTGTTACTAAATTATCTATTCCGCAAGCACTAATTTTATCAAAATAGTTTAAATCTGTTTTGACATTAAGTGCAAGGCCGTGAAAAGTTATCCCTTGTAAGATTCTAACTCCTATGCTTGCAATTTTTCTATCTTTAATCCAAACTCCAGGAAGTTTTTGCTGCGTTGAAGCGTCTATATTAAATGTTTTTAAACAACAGATGATAATTTCTTCCAAAAACTGAATATATTTTTTAGGGCCAATTTTAAATTGATTTAGATTAAAGATTGGGTAAACAACTAATTGACCGGGGCCATGATAAGTAATATCACCTCCTCTTTCCGTTTTTATTACTGAAATGTTGTTTATTTCAGATATTTGAATATTTGAATTTTTCCCAATAGTATAAACGTGCTCATGTTCAACTATAATTAGGAATTTCTTAGTTCTGTCCAATTTTACCTGATTGACATATAAACGTTGTAGATCTAAGGTATCATTAAAAGATAAAAGTCCATGATCTTTAATATCCCACATTAGCTTACTTCAATTGAAGTAGTGCTTCATGGATAGATTCTGAAATAGTTGGGTGTGGAAAAATTGCTTTAATTAAATCCTCTATTTTCAGTTGATTTGATAAAGCAATAGAAAATTGAGAAATAATTTCAGTCGCTGAGCTTCCAACAATATGAGCGCCGAGAATTTGATTTTGATTATCAACCAAAATTTTTATAAAACCTTCGGCTTCATTCATTGCAACTGCTTTTCCATTAGAATTCAAAAATACCTTACCAACCCTATAAAAGATATTTTGACTTTTTAAAAATTGTTCATTCTTACCAATGGAGGCAATCTCCGGTTTACAGTAAGTACAGGCAGGAATATAATTATATTCAATAGGAATCGCTTCTAGACCTGAAATATGTTTAGCTACATAACTTCCTTCAGCTGAAGCAACATGCGCTAGCCACGGAGGCCCAATCACATCCCCAACAGCATAAATATTTTCAACTGAAGTTTGACCATGTTCATTCACCCAAATATGTTGATTGGACGACAAACGAATATTGACCGATTCTAAGTTTAAATTTTTGATATTACCCTCAACTCCAATGGCGACAAGAGTACATTCTGTATTTGTATTTGAAATATTTTCATTAGTGAAAATGTTGATTCCTTTTTTTTGAAAGATTTTTTTTACCCAAGCAGAAACTTCAAAGTCTTCGTTTGGCAAAATATTCTCCTGCGCTTCAATTAAATCAACTTTAGAGCCTAAAGCATTAAAAAAGTAGGCGAATTCTACTCCGATTGCCCCTGCTCCAATAATTGTAATACTTTTAGGTAGTGATGGAAGTTCAAATATATCCTTAGCTGATAAAGCACCCTGAAAGTAGTCTAATTTTTTTGGGGATGATCCTGTAGCAATAATGATATAATCTCCTGAAATTAAATCATTATTATTAATTGAAATCGTATTCCTATCTACAAAACTTGCAGTACCTGAAATAAAATCAATTTGATATTTTTTAACCAAATAATTTAACCCTTTAGATAAACGAACTTTTGCATTCTGGTTGTTAGCTTGTATTGCTGAAAAATCAAAATTAATGTTTTCTGCAGACATACCAAATTGGTCTAAATTATTTAATAACTCATAAAGCTCTGCATGTTTCAACAACGATTTTGTTGGAATACATCCCCAATTTAAACAGACCCCTCCGATAGGTTGTTTATCAATTATTGCAACTTTTTTACCCATTTCAGATAGTTCGAAGGCCGCGGTATATCCACCGGGCCCCCCTCCAATAATTATGATGTCATATTGATTCATTTTAAATATTTGATTGTTCAACTAATTTTAAAAATTCATTTCTAGTAGAATCATAATCTTTAAAAATTCCGAGCATTGAACTACTTGATGCAATACTATTTTGTTTCTCAACTCCTCGCATAAGCATACAAAAGTGTTTGGCTTCCATAATAACGCCAACCCCTTTAGGATTTAATATATCTTGAATCGTTTTTGCAATTTGGTTGGTCAGTCTTTCTTGAACTTGAAGTCGACGTGCAAATAAATCTACCACTCTTGCTAGCTTGGACAGGCCGATAATTTTTCCATCTGGCACATATCCAATATGAGCTTTTCCATAAAAAGGAATCATATGGTGTTCGCATAAGCTATAAAATTCAATGTTCTTAACAATAATCATATCACTGGAATTACTTTCAAATAGTGCATCATTGACAATGTCATCAATCTTTTCTTCATATCCTTTGGTTAAAAAAGACCATGCTTTAGCAACTCGTAATGGTGTCTTTAATAATCCTTCTCTTGATGGATCTTCACCAATTAATTCTAATAATTGCGCTGTATTATCTTGTATTTTTTTTTCTTTATCACTCACTATATTTCCTCCAAATAAGATGCAGGTTGAATTTTATCTTTTAATGCCCACAAACAAAAATAAATTATTGGCGTATCTACTAAAGCCACTAATGCTTTAAACAACCAGCCCATAAAAAGTAAGTCACCAAACCTATCCCAAGAGATTGCGCCAGCAAAACATAAAATTAATAATACTAATGATGTGTCTACTAATTGAGAAACTATGGTAGATGCATTATTTCGAATCCACAAATATTTTCCCCTTGTAATTCTTTTCCAAAAATGGAAAAGTCGTACGTCAATAAATTGAGCAACTAAATAAGCTACCATTGATGCTAAAAATGCAGGGGCAGACAACCC
The DNA here is from genome assembly GCA_023255095.1 of bacterium. Taxonomy (GTDB): domain Bacteria; phylum Fidelibacterota; class Marinisomatia; order Marinisomatales; family Marinisomataceae; genus Marinisoma. The sequence goes on along the minus strand of JALRJJ010000035.1, from coordinate 5,964 downwards.
AAAAACTTTATTAAAAGTTGCGCTATCTACAGGAGACCAAGAGGCGGCAGTTGAATTCATTGCAACAACAATTAATATTGTTGTAAAAACACTGGCAAAAAAGCCAGAAATAACAACTTGATTAGCTCGTTTACGCCCAAAAAGCTCTGAAATCAAATCAGTAATTAAAAATGTCACGGGATAAGCAATAATCCCAACTGATAATTCAAAATTTAAACCTAAAAAATTCCATGTAAAAAATTTCTGAAAAATCAAATTACATGCTACAAGAGAGGCAATAAAAATTCCTGCAAAAACTAAATAAAGTTTCTCTTGAAATTCGCTCATTGAACACCTCCATAATAGTCAGTATAAATTGTTGGAGTTTCCTGTAAACGGATTCGATAAAGAATACATCCCTTCAATCGATTTTCAATAACATTCCAGATAAACTCCACCAGATTCTCTGAAGAGGGTTGTTTGTCTTTAAACCAGTCAACATCTTTTTCAATTTGTCGATGGTCAAGCTTTTGAATGACCTCTTCATTAACAACTTTCTTTAAATGCCCTAAATCAACCAAAAATCCAGTGCTAGGGTCGATTTCACCAGTCACAGTAACATATAATGTATAATTATGTCCATGGACAAACATATCCTCTCCAAAAACATCATAATTTTTTTCTTTAGTCCATTCATCATGACCATATTGGTGCGCAGCACAAAAATAAAATATTTTTGTTAGGTAAGTTTTGTTATTTTGTTTCATAGAAAGATAATTTATTTAAATAAAGACCTTCTTCCAACTACTGAAGTGATTGGACATTTTTCGGGATTAAAATTTTTTGCTGGACAATATTCCCTTCCATAATAAACCATTTGTAGATGAAGTTTATTCCATAGCCTCATAGGAAATAAACGCTTAGCATCTTTTTCAGTTTGAGTAACATTTTTACCATTCGATAAACCCCAACGATACATTAAACGATGTACATGAGTATCCACAGCAAAGGCAGGTAAATTAAACTTTTGAGATAAAACAACTGATGCTGTTTTATGACCAACTCCAGGCAATGATTCTAAATCTTGAAAATTTTTTGGGATCAGTGAATTATATTTATTGATCAAAATTTCTGATAGTTCAAGAATCGCTTTTGCTTTAGCAGGACCCAGTCCACAAGGTTTAATAATAGAATAAACTTTTTCGTACGATAAAAGAGTCATTTTTTTCGGGTTGTTTGCTAAAGAAAAAAGGTGGGGAGTAACTTTATTAACAGAATTATCAGTTGAATTTGCTGATAAAAGAACTGCGATCAAAAATGTGTAATTATTTTCATGATTTAAAGGTGGGGAAACTTTCGGATAAATTTCGTCAAGCTTTTGAATTATAAAATCGATTTTATCTTTTTTAAGCATTAAATATTAAAACTTATTTAATGCCTCGTAAGTTAAAGATTTTGGTCTAGTTAAAGGTAGACCCATTGCTCGGGCCAGCACAATTTGAGAACAAATACCTAATGCCCTAGACATACTAAATAGAACAGTATAAAACTGAAATTCTTTAATTCCATAATAATGCAATAGAGAGCCAGAAGCTGCATCAACATTAGGCCAAGGATTCTTAGCTTTACCATGCTCTTTGAGAACATCTGGTACAATTTTAAATAACCTTGATACAGTTTCAAAAACCTCTGAATCTTTAATATGTGATTCTCCAAAATTCATGAAAGCAGTAAATCTTGGGTCAGGGCATCTCAATACTGCATGTCCATAACCAGGAATTACTTTGCCAGAATTAAGTCTATCCCAACAAAAGGCTCTTAGTTTTTCTTCAGAAGGAACCCCCTTAAACTCTTCTACGATATCTAAAACAAACTTAAGATTATTCTGATTGGCTAATCCATGAAGGGGTCCAGCCAATCCGTTAAGACCAGCAGAAAGTGAATAATATAAATCAGACAAAGCAGAGTTAACTGTCAATGCGCTAAAAGTACTAACATTACCTCCTTCGTGGTCGCAGTGCAGCATAAGATATAGCTGCATCATTTTTAACATGTCTGGAGAATAATCCATACCTGTCATTTGTAAGAAACTTTCCGACCAATCGAGGGATTCAGAATTTTTGATAATATTACCTTTTTCAAATCGAAGCCTATATACTGCTGCAGCTATTGCAGGAATTTTAGCAATTATATTGAGTGCATCTTCTAAAGTAGTTTCCCAATAGTCTCCTTTTGAGATAACTAAATCATAAGCTTTAGCAAACTGACTTTCTCGTTGCATAGATAAGATAGCTGTGTTAAACATAGCCATTGGATGGGAATCCTTGGGCATATTTTGAAGAACATTCCATACATAATCCGGAACGGTACTACGTTCTTTTAAATCATGCTGAATATTTGTTAATGAATCTGAATCTGCAAAATCACCTATTAATAAAAAATATAAAATTTCCTCAGGAATTAATTCTACAAGCTCCAAAATATGTTTACCTCGAATGTGAAGACCTTTATCTGCAGAAACAGATGAGGTATCGCAAATCATTCCTTTAACTCCGCGCATTCCTTCGTAGGCAGCGCTAATTGTAACCTCTGAGATTACTTTGCTACCTTTTTCATCTAACAATTGACGATAATTATATCTCCAATCTGGAATTTTTTTTGATAACTGTTCTTTAATTTTACTCATTTTAGACCTTAATTTAATTTTGAAATTGCAAATTATATAATTCTTTATATGTACTATTTTTTTCTATTAATTCTTCATGAGAACCTTGACCAATTATTTGACCCTTGTCTAATACTATAATTTTATTAGCATTTTTAATAGTCGATAGTCGATGTGCTATAACAATAACGGTTCTATTTTTCATTAATTTTTCTATCGCTTCTTGAACATTTTTTTCAGATTCCGTATCAAGAGATGAAGTCGCTTCATCCAGAATGAGTATTGGTGGGTTTTTGACTAATGCACGAGCAATGGCGATTCGTTGTCTTTGTCCACCAGAAATCGAAACTCCATTCTCGCCGATATAAGTGCTATATCCTTCTGGCATTTTTAATATAAAATCATGCGCATTAGCAGCTTTGGCTGCATCTTCAATAATGCTCTGATCAATATCCAACCCATAAGAAATATTTGCAGCAACTGTATCATTAAATAGAAAAGTATCCTGTGTTACTATACCCATCAATGAACGCAAGGAATGTAATTCGATATGTTTAATATTTTCTCCATCCAGCAAAATCTCTCCATCTGTAACATCATAAAAGCGAGGAATGAGATCCGCTAAAGTTGATTTACCGGCACCACTGCTTCCTACAATAGCAACAATTTCCCCCTTGATTGCTGAAAAACTAACCTTTCGAATAACTTCGTCTTTTTCATAAGAAAATGATACATTTTTAAAATCAATTTTTTGGCTGAAAGCTTTCTTGATTATAGGATTATCAATATTATTGATATCTGATTTTATATCTAAAATGTTAAACACGCGATCTGCAGAGGCTAAGCCATTCTGAATTTCATTAACCACATTAGTTAAATTTTTAATTGGTGCCCACAAACTAAACAAAAGTAAAATAAATCTTATAAAATCTTCGGAAGAAATAGTTGGATTGGGAGATAAAACTTCATTAGCACCAATCCACAGTAGAATTGCGGCTATTCCGGCACCTAAGGATTCATTTATAGGAGCGGAAATCAATCGTATTTTTTCTTTATTAATCATTAAAGAATAATATTTGCTTGTCTCTCTATGAAATTTGGATATTTCATAATTTTTCATTACGAATGCTTTCACAATGCGCATTGAACGTAAAGTCTCAGAAACAATCGCTGAAATTCCAGCTAATTGATTTTGAGATCTTCTGGACCTTCTTCGGATGCTTTGGGAAATAAAGTATATTACGGTTCCACTCACAGGAACAATCACTAACGCCAATAAAGCAATTTTGGAATCAATGATGAATAATAAGGATAAAATGGTCAAAATATTTAATGGCTCGACAAACATTTTTTGAAAAGTAGAGCCAAAAGAACTTTTCATATTTTCAATATCAGCTATTAATACAGCTCCCAATTCTCCAGACTTATTCTTATTGAAATAGGATAGAGAAAGATAATGAAAATGTCCATACAATCTGTTTCTTAAATCACGAAGTAATCGATACTGCGCAATAGAAAGTGAAATATTTTTGATATATAACGCAATATTTTTTAATCCAAAAACAACAACTAGAGCAATGGATACTGACCAAATTGTTTCAATAGCAGTACCTTTTAGAAGAAATCGATTAGATAGCAATTTTAAGTGGTCATTTATTGACAAAGAGTCTGAAGAAAGCAATAAGGTATTTTCTTTAATCATTTGGTCAAAATCGATCAAAATATTGTTGATCATTGTTGCAGTGATCCAAATAGAAGCTGAGTTAAAGACAACAAAAAATAAGGCTGCTATTGTTGAAATTAACAGCATAGGCCAATATACTAAAATCAGACTAAGTATACGTCTTAATGTGCTTGGTTGATTCATGGTGAATAGTACATCTTTTGATGAATAATATCAGCCTCTATAAATTTATCGCCGGATTCTTTAAATCCTAACTTTCTATAAAATTCAATAACATTTTCTTGAGAATGTAAATATATCATTTTCTCATTAGAAATATCAGATAAAATCACTTGGAACATTTTCGATCCAATAGACATCTTTCTAAAATCTTTTAAAACAGCAAATCTTTCTAATTTAATTCCTTGGGTGGTTCTACGCCACCTAGAAGTCCCGACAGGTAAATTATCTACAAAGGCAATAAAATGGATTGATTTATCCTCAAATTCAATTTCAATATTCTCAGGTACAGATTGTTCCTCAATAAAAACTTTTCTTCGAATTTCTAGTGAGAGATTATAATCTTCTTTTGTTTTTGCTTGTCGAATCGTTATGTTCACTTATTCACTAAATATTATAGAATGTTAAAGCAAAGTCCAATGGTTATAAAAATATTTTTTTTTCTTTCCTTTCTTTTTAGTCAAGAACAATTTTCAGAATCTAGACTAGAGACTCTTAAAAATGGAATACACCAACTAGTTTCGAACGAAAATTCACGTGCCATATTATTGGTTCATGGGTATTATCCCCCAGGATGGAAAACGATTCATCATGAACTTGTTGAACCGCTGAATTATTTATCTCAAAATAATATTCGAACTTTTTTATTCAAATATGATTGGACTCGTTGTCCTGATGAGATTGGAAAGGAGTTATCAAAAAATATAGAAGCTCTATTACAACAATTCCCAAAGATTGAAAAATGGGAGATTGTTGGTCATAGTATGGGTGGAACTTCTGTGTTAGTTGCCAATCAAAATTTCAGGCCAGTAAATAAAGATATTACTTTTCATACTGTTGCAACTGCAGTAAATATTGTGGAAAACAAAATCCCTATTTGGATTAGATTTATCAGAAAATTTCAAGGGTTTGAACGATGTGACTACAATATAAATTCACTTAATTATGAAATTGAAAATGGATTTCCTAGTGAATTGATTGAGTGGAGAAATTTGCAAGACTATGACTCGCAATATAAACTTTATCCATTTGATGTTTATGATAAAAAAATAAAAAATTCGGTAGTTTACATTTTCCCAGATAGCATCAATGGAGAACGTGTGGGTCATACTAAAAGTTTATATTTTTCTGTTTTAGAAATTGTTAGAAAGTTCAATTGAAACTGGGCAATGATCTGACCCCATCACATCCTCATGAATATTGGCATCCTTAATATGAGAAACCATTGATTCATTCACAAAAAAATAGTCAATTCTCCATCCAATATTTCTTTGTCTAGCTCCAAAACGATATGTCCACCAAGAATACCTTTCTGGCTCAGAATGAAAAAGTCTAAAAGTATCTATAAAACCTGCAGCAACAAAATCATCAAGCTGTTCTCTTTCTTGCGGTAGAAATCCAGAATAATTCTGATTGG
>JALRJJ010000122.1 GCA_023255095.1 bacterium | reverse complement strand
AGGACAGAATTGGACATATGCAGACATAAATGGAAACATTGGGTGGAGACCTAGTTCAAAAATACCAATTCGTGACGGAGGAGAAAAATTATTACCATTTGATGGATCAACTTCCACGAATGACTGGAAAGGATATATTCCATTTGAAGAAATGCCATACTTATTTAACCCTGAAAAAGGATATATTTCGAACGGCAATAATAAGACTATCGACGATTCATATCCATATTACATTTCTAGATATTGGGCTGATCCTAGTAGAGCTCAACAAATTGATTCTAGAATTAACTCCAAGGATAAATTGAATGTTGAGGACATGAAATCAATGCTAAATGATATTCATTCACCATTCGGAGAAGAATATGCTAAGATTTTTGTTGAATACTACTCGGTGGGGTCTTCTAAAGAAGGAGATCAAATCTATAATTTAATCTCAGAATGGGATGGAAGTGAGAGCAAAAATTCTTCAGCTACTGTAGCATTTCATTCAGTTTATTTATCCACGTTGAAAAATTTGTTTCAAGATGAATTATCACAGTTTGGAAATACTTCATTTGATACATTTTATAGCTTGAAATACTTACGATCTATCGCTTTACGTAAAATGTTTCGTGATGGAAATTCAAAATGGATTGATAATGTTTCAACAAGTAAAAAAGAATCATTAAATGAAATAATGAATCAATCATTTTACGATGCATACTTTTTTATTAAAAATAATTTTGGAGAACCATCAAAAATTGTTTGGGGAGATGTTCATCAAGTTAGTTTTAAGCATCGTTTAGATAAAGATCCTTTGGTTGAAAAATTGATAAAGTTTAGTGTCGGTCCACTCCCAATGAGTGGCTCAGGATTTACTCCTCAAGCCGCTAGCTACAGTGTTGAAAAACCTTTTGAAGTACGTGCTGGTTCTTCAATGAGAAGAATTATTGATCTCTCAAATTTAGATAATGGATTTAGTATTCTTCCTACAGGTCAATCTGGAGTTTTTGGTTCAAAACATTATGATGATCAAGCAGAGCTTTACAATCAAGGATTATTTAAGAATTTTAGATTTTCCGAAGAGGCAATTAGAAGTGATGCTAATATGAAGAAACTGTTGTTTAAACCTGCAGATTAATTAAATTTGAATGATGGATAATGTTTTCAATAAAATCAGCCTATCATTGATTGGTCTTGCATTAGTCTTTTATTTAATTTCAAATCAATTTACTGCTTTAATTCCTGGATTCATTGGTGGATTCATTCAGTTAATGTTAATGCTTGGAAGACAATTTCCTTCGATGCATAAACACTTTGCTCATTTGAATCTTTTCTTTTTTGGCATGGGTTGTGGTGCTACCTACAAGTCAATTCCACTCCTTTTTGGTTATTTGTTAAGTGGTAATGATCTAGATAGACCTTTAGCTACTCTTGAGCAATTTTTAACTTTTGTTTTATGTTTGATTGCTATCTTACTTGGGGTCCAATCCTTCATTAATGCTAGAAAAAAGTAATTCTATTTTACTTTTCCAATTTTCTACTTTCTAACATTAAGGAAGTCAAATAACTTTTAATACAACAAGAATAAATGAAAAAATTTATTATATATACCTTTTTACTTTTTGGATGTCAATCTGGAAATGACACGCTCTACACGGAAGAGTGTGAAAGTAATTATTCTACTAAAGACATTCTTACAGATATAAGTGTCAGGATGTATAACAGTGATGAATCTATTAACGCATATAGCATTTATAGTTGGTCATCTAATGAAACTTCCAGAATATTAACTGGGAATGGGATTCCGAATCATGAAGTTGGAACATTTCCAAATAATAATAATCCTAATACCATTACTGCTCAAAATATAAGTGAGACATTCACTCTTTGTCCTGAAATTGTATCGAATAATGGAGTTAATGTAAATGGTCCTGCACAAATTATAGCATATGCAATAAATAGTGTAAAGTTTGACCCTGCTACAGCTGGAAGATGTGATGATAATGGGGTATGCAGCTTAGCTCAAGGACAAGGCAATTGGAGTATTGAAGCTTTAGGACACAACACGTTTGATTTTGGAGATGATATGAATCATGCTCATGTTCAGCCTAATGGTCAATATCACTACCATGGCATGCCAAAACTCTTGGTTGATTTCCTAGGAGAAAATCAAGGAATGACCTTAGTGGGGTGGGCAGCCGATGGATTTCCAGTATATGCCCGATATGGTTATTCTAATTCGTTTGATTCTAATAGTGCTATTGTTTCATTACAATCAAGCTATCAACTAAAATCTGAAGGCGATCCAGGTCGTCCCAACATTTTAACAACATTGGTTGGTGGACCTGGTCAAGGAAATTCATCTCCTAATATTCCAATTCCTATGGGAGCCTTTACTCAGGATTATGAATATATAGAAGGTTCTGGAGATTTGGATGAATGTAACGGAAGATTTGGGGTAACCCCTGAATTTCCAGATGGGATTTATTATTATGTTGTAACAGATGAATTCCCTTTCGTTTCAAGATGCTTGAAAGGTGATTTTAATTAATTTTTTACTTTTATTACTTAGAGGTAGTCTAATATATGAAAAGCGATAATGAGCTAATTAAAGATTATCAAAATGGTGAAATTGAAGCTTTCAATGAATTAGTAAAAAAACATTTAAATATGACATATAATTATTTTTTATCTATCACTCAAGATAGAGTTGAATCTGATGATTTAACTCAAAAAGTTTTTTTAAACTTAATCAAAGGTTTAAAAAACTTTCGATTTCAATCATCATTTAATACGTATTTATACAGAGTAAAGATTAATGTTCTTAATTCCTATTTTTTTAAGAATAAATGGAATTCATTTCTGCATTTAGATCAAATTAAAGAACCTTCAATCGATGATTCAACTCATGAAAAAGCCTTTTTGAGTAAAGAATTATGGAAAAATATTGAGATGCTTCCAAAGAAACAGAGAAATGTTATTGTTTTAAGGATAGCAAATCAACTTAGTTACAAGGAAATTTCAGAGGTACTATCAATTTCTGAGGATGCAGCAAAAAATAATTATGCTCATGGGGTAAAAACTCTAAAAAAAAGGATGAATCATGGATGATTTAAAAAAAGCACATTATCAATTCGATGAAGTGATTGATGAAGGTCAATTTTTAAACAATTTATATCAACAGCATCATTTAAAAGAAAAAAGAAAGAAACAATTTCTATATGTTGGTCCAATAGCAATGATTTGTCTTTTTTATTTGGGTTTTAATTCATCATTATTTAGTTCTTCAGAAAGTATTTATTTTAGCGACTCTTTGAATTATCTAGATAGCTTTGACTCAATTGAACTGCTGGCTGAAAATAATTTATAATACAAAGGAAAGATAAATGAAAAAGTTAATTTTAACAATAATGTTGTGTGGCCTAATCTTTGGTCAAAATCAAGATTCTTCTAAAAAAGATATCCAGGACAAAAAAGGAGTATGGCTTGTTGGGATGCAAACAAAATATTTGGAGCTATCCACGGAGCAAGCTGAGAAATTCTTTCCTCTTCAAAGAGAATTCCATGGAAAAATCGAAGAGATTAAGAAAAAACAACGAGATGCTATTAAACAACTAGAGAATGATATTGAAAATCCTACTAAAGCCGATTTCAATAAAGTGATTGATTTAGAAAAAAAATTAAAAAATGAAGCTGCCACAATGCATGCTAATTTTTTAACAGCAGCTCAAAATATTCTAAACGACAATCAAATGGTTAAACTTCTATTGATGGAAGAAAAAATTAAGGATAGTTTGTCTTCAGAATTGAACGAACGAAAAAATAATCCACGCGATATGAAAAGACGTTTAGATCGTTATCGCAAAAACAATAGAAATAATTAGGAGAAAAAAATGAGAAAAATAACTTTATTTATATTTTTATCGGTCTTTTTTTATTCTTGTAGTGATTCGATGAATCCTTTTTCAAAGGATGATTTGATGAATGACTCACAGTTGATTGCAGCTATTGAGAATGATGCTAGTGCTATAAATATTGATGCTGCAGATTTACCAGTACCTTCTTTACGAGTTGTTGAAGAAGAGTATTTTGATCATATTTTTGTTTCGGCATCTATTTCTCCAAAATATGGCTACAGTGTATCTATGGGAGATATGACTCGTGATGTAGGAGATATCGCTAAGATATATTTTGCTAGAGATGGAAGAATATTAGGATCAGATGATTCAATAAGAAATGGAATTGGAGATGATCGTCATCGTCATGCAAGAAAATGTTTTAGATTTGCTTTTCCTTTGTCATTTCATTTTGGTGATGAGCATTTTACAGCTAACTCCAAAGAAGAATTTATGAGTATTTTAAAACAGCGATATGAAAGTTCCGGTGTTAAAGAAAAACCTACTTTCTCATATCCTATTCAAATAGAATATAAACCGGAAACCGATGGTGGAGACCCAGTAATAGTAACAATTAATTCTGATGAGGAGCTAAAAAATGCCTATCAAGCATGTCGTGGAGATGAGAACGATAAAAAATGTTTTTCGATAGAATTTCCAGTTAGCTTTTATATGCCTGATGGAACGATTATTACTGCTGAAAATGAAGAAGATCTTTCAGAAAAAATGAAAACTTTTTATGCTTCGTTTTCAGGAAGAAAACAAAGACCACAACTAATTTATCCAGTAACAATCATTTTTGAAGATGGATCTGTTATGACAATCAATAATCTTCTAGAAATGAGGAAAGCTTGGAAAGAAAATTGTGGTAGAAATTCTAACTAATTAATTACTCGCATCTACTTAAAAATGGGAGATTTTTTCTCCCATTTTTATTTTAATTCTAAATATTAGTCTTTAATATTGTTTCACTTGGGGCCGTAGCTCAGTTGGGAGAGCGCATGAATGGCATTCATGAGGTCGTCGGTTCGATCCCGATCGGCTCCACTTTTTATTTTTCTTTTCTGTATTTTAAAACTAGATTTCATTCAAATTAATCGAAAGGAATTCTATATGAAATTGAACACCTATTTTGTAAGCATCATTAGTCTATTCCTCTTATTTGGTTGTACAGAGAATATTTCAGTTGTTTACGACGGAGTTGAATCTGCTGGTAAGTTTATGCCAGCCAATGGAGAAGAAAATGAATTGAATGGCGCAGCATATGTTTTAGCAAGTGATGATTATATGGATAAAGCACTAAATCTTACTGAAGCATACTCAAATTTAGACTCTGATAAAATGAAGGAACTTTTTGTCGAAGGTGATCAGCTTAACTATTTATTAGAAGAGTTTGAAAACTTAGAGTCTTACTCATGGAAACCCTGGGCTATGATTCCTTTGAGAAATATTGGAGATGATGGTTCATTTGTAATTTCTTTTTCAAACGATGAAGAAGTTCAAAAGAATGGAACTAAATTGAGAGCAAGTTATATCGATGTAATTCGCTTTGATGATGCTGACGAGGGTAAAGTTTCTTGGATTTGGGGAACAAATAGAGACAATCAAGAAAATGAATGTTGTTTAAAAGAGGGTGGAAAGTTTATTGGAAGAAATCCTGATAATGATTGGAACGGAAGACCATTTGTTTTTTCTAATAGAGGAGAAATTGAAACACTTGAAACATTTATTGAAGCAGCAAATAAGCTTGACGCCGAAGCAGTTTCCTTATTATTTACTAATCCCTTCCTTTTTAATGGAGAAGAGATAACTCATGATGAATTAGCTGAAATTTTTAGCAATAGAGAATCTCAAGAGTGGAAACCATGGGCAATGTTACCTATCAAAATCAAAGATACAGACCCTGCTTCTGGAGTTTTAGTTTATTCTACTGCAAAAGTTGTAGGTAAGAATGGAAATAAATGGGAAGCTGATTTATCAGAGCAATATTTCTTTGATCTTGATGGAAAAATTGAAAGTGTTAATCAATATGTAAGAGAATTACCAAAACAGAATGAAAGCCCTGAAGAATAAATTCATTATTCTATTTGCCTGTTGTTCAATATTTGCACAACAGGCAAACCCTAATTTATCAAGGGAAATTACTTTTCCTAATTTAGATAATTATATTACCATAATTGGTGATTTTCATTCTCATTCTGTTTTTTCTGATGGCAGTGTTTGGCCTGATATCAGAATTGAAGAGTCCATTAAAGATGGATTAGATATTTTTGCTGTTACGGAACATTTAGAAAGACAAGTGAACAAAAATGATATTCCTCATCTAGATCGAAATAGATCTTTTGATTTAGCTAAAGAATTTTATCAAAAGAAAGATTTATCCGTTTTTAGAATGTGGGAGTTATATAATCAGCCGTTCAACCCTAAAGAGTTGATTATTATTAATGGGGCTGAAATTTCAAGAGAATTTCCGTATGGTCATAATAATGCAATTTTCTTGAAAGATGCTAATGAGCTTAATACTCCAAATATCAATGATGCCTTTGAAGCAGCGATGGCGCAGAAGGCCTTTATTTTTTGGAACCATAGTTGGAGAGGTCAAAAACCAAGTGCTACTGTATCTCTAACAGAATTCCATAAGGATTTAATTTCTAAGGGTTATTTGCACGGTATTGAAATCGTAAACAAAGACAATTTTTCTGAAGACGCCCTTAGAATAGCTTTAGATTATAATTTAACGATTATGGCTAATTCAGATATTCATGGAATTATTGATTGGACATATAACCTTAAAGAGGGTGGCCACAGACCTGTGACAATAATTTTCTCTAAAGAAAAAAATGAGAAAAGTATCAAAGAGGCTCTTTTTAATAGGCAAACAGTGGTCTGGCACAATAATACATTAGTTGGTAGAAATGAATGGCTTTTACCTCTAATTGAAAAGACAATTTTAATTGATTCAATTTCTCTATCAGAAAAAGGCGGTGTAGTAAATGTTTTCTTGTCCAATAATTCCGATACAAAATTTATTTTAAAAAATATAAGTAAGTTTGATTTCTTTAATGATTCAAATATTGTAGAGATTCAACCTCAAGGTAGCACAAAAGTTTCTGTCATTTCTAGAGGAGATGAAAAAATTAATCTTCGATTTGAGGTCCTAAATGCTATCTATGCACCAAGAATGCATCCAGTATTAGAAATGAAAGTAAGGTAGAATTATGAAAAAATTTATATATCTAATAGTTTTAATTTTAATTGTAATTGGAGTATCAATGATGACCAGTAAAAAAGTACAAGAAGTAGCGGTTATTTCAACAAAATATGGTGATATGGTGATTGAATTTTATCCAGAAATTGCCCCTATGCATGTTGAGAGTTTCAAAATATTAGCGAATGAAGGTTATTTTAATGGAACATTATTTCATAGAGTCATTCCAGGCTTTGTAATTCAGGGTGGAGACCCTAATTCAAAACTAGATGATCGTTCAATTCATGGGACAGGGGGTAGAGCTGGAAAATTCTTTGGAATTGGAGATGAAAATGATTCTTCAACATGGTTGATTCCTCAAGAATTTAATGCGACACCTCATGTAAAAGGAACGCTTTCTATGGCAAGAACTAATGACCCTAATAGTGCGAGTAGTCAGTTTTTTATTTGCCATGATGTCGCTTCATTTTTAGATAATAACTATACTGTTTTTGGTCAGGTAATTGATGGCTTAGAAACAATTGATTCTATAGTGAATTTGGAAAAAGACTTGAGAGATAATCCTATCGAAAAAGTGGAAATGCAGGTAAAAATCGTTAATAAGGATCAGTTAGATTTATAATTTTCATCAGAGTTTCTTGATTATTATTTAAAACTCTCTTCGTCTCTTGATATCCTATCTCTATTAAATCTGAAGATTTATGAAAATCCCATCCCTTGAACTCATCTATAGGAGGTTCAATCAATATATCAGGAGAATGGATTTTAAAACTCAATTGAGCAATATTGTTTAAAATAATTTTAGCAGAACGATCCACGATGTCTATAATATTATAATTTTCTTGACTATGTTTTGAAGAAAATAATCCATATAAATTGACTGCTATTGTGATATCTGCACCCATATTATAAAGAGATTCAACTGGAACTGGATCTACTAATCCTCCATCAACACAAAGTCGTTGATTAATATACACAGGAGAAAGTACTCCGGGAATAGCTATGCTTGCTCTAATCGCATTGATTAAATCCCCATCATTACATTCAATTTTTTCATTTTTTTCAATACCAGTAGTCACAGTAGTTAATGGAATTGATAAATCTTCAAATGTGCGTGCAGAAGATAATGATTTGAAGATTTTTATCACTTCATTTCCATTCATTAAAGATAATTTTGGAAATGTAGGATCAAGTTTTAATAATACATCCCGCATAAAACTATTTTTTGAACTGATTTCTTTTTCAAATTCTTCCAGATTTCCTGAACTATAAAGTGCACCAATGAATGAACCAATACTTGTTCCAGATATGAGATCGATTGGAATTTCAAATTCTTCTAATGCTTTAATTGCTCCAATATGTGCAAAGCCTCGAGCTGCTCCACCTCCTAAAGCAAGTCCGATTTTTTGTTTCTTTTTCATTGGTTTATCACTATAATTTTGTTTTAGATCATCAGTAAAGGAATTTAATATGTATTTTAGAATTTTATTTATTTATCTTCTCACCATCATGTCTTGCTCAACTAATAGTCCTTCAGAATCCGCTCAAGTTCCTCTAAGGTCAGAGATTGATTCAAAGTATAAATGGGATCTAACAGTTGTATATGAAAATGATGAAGCTTGGAGGAAAGAATTAACTGTCTTAGAACAGTTGTATCCTAAAATGACTTCATTTAAAGGTAAATTACTTTCGAATCCTCAAACCTTATTGTCATCTATTAAATTGGATGAAGAAATTAATCAGTATTTTGGAAGACTTTACCATTATGCTTCAAATTCACTAAACGCAGACCTTACCAATGAAACTTATCAAGTGATGGTTCAAGAAATCAGAAATATTGCTATTAAATATAGTCAATTGAACGCTTTTTATGTTCCCGAACTATTAGAAGCGGAGTATTCGAAAATTGAAGAGTTTATGAAGATTGAACCTGATTTAAGGTTGTACGAAAAACAGTTTAAAGATATTTATATTGCAAAACCTTATACATTAAGCGAAAATGAAGAAAGATTGTTATCAATGACAAGAAAATTATCTGGAATTCCCAATGAGGCTTATGACATTATGAAAGCAACCGACTTTACTTGGGGTACATTTAAAGATGAGAACAACATTGAACTAACTATGTCTGAAGGTAGATATGGTAAATATACTAAATCCCCTAACCGAAGAGTTCGAGAAGACATGTATAAAGCTTTATATGTGCCATTTAAGGAGTCTATCAATACTTTATCAGTACTAATGAAGGGAAATATAGATGGCAATATCTTTTATTCTTCTGCGAGAGGTTATGAAAATGCGCTCGAAGCAAAAATGAAAGGTTCAGGTATTTCAACTGAGATTTATAAAAATTTAATTAAAAGCGTTAATAATAATCTTCAACCTTTACATCGATGGGCTTCAATTAAAGCAAAATACCTCAATTTAGACAAAATTAAGCCTTTTGATACATATGCACCATTAGCGGACTATTCTCGCGAATATACCTATGAAGAAGCCCAAGAAATCGTTATTGGTGCTTTACAACCATTGTTGCAGGCAAATAATGGAGAGCTTCAGGCTTTTACTGAAAGAATGTATCAAGAGAATCTTATAGACGTCTTTGAAAATCAAGGAAAAGAGAGTGGAGCCTACATGTCTTCAACTTGGGGGCTTGATCCAAGAATTAAATTGAATTTTGCTGGGACATTAGATGATATCTTTACTTTAGCGCACGAGCTTGGACATGCTTATCATTCTTACTTAAGCCAAAAAAATCAACCATATCCCTACTATGGTTATGATACCTTCAATGCGGAAGTAGCTTCAGTTACTACTGAATCATTATTGATGGATTATTTATTGGATAATGTTTCCAATGATGAAGAGAAAGCTGTTTTACTTCAAAATTATATCCAGAATATTGGTTCGACATATTATCGACAGGCCAGGTTTGCAGAATTTGAACTATTTATGCATGAATCTGCTGAGAATGGTCAAATTTTAACTGAAGACTTTTTAACTGATAATTTTGGTAAAATGTATCAAAAGTATTGGGGTCCAAGTATGGAGTTAACAGAAGAAGAAGCATATTCTTGGTCTAGAATACCCCATTTCTATTATAATTTTTACATGTATGCATATGCAACTTCCTTTGCTGCAGGAGAAAAAATTTCTGAACGTGTGCAAAAAGAAGGACAGGAAGGAATTGATGGATTTATCTCTTTCTTATCAAGTGGAAGTTCAGACTATCCTGTTGAACTATTAAGTCTTGCCGGTATAGATATGACAACTTCTGAACCTTTTGAAGCGGTTTCAAGAAAAATGAATCAATTGATGGATGAATTAGAAACTATTTTGGAGAAGAAATGATTAAACTACTTAGAGTTTTTTTTAGCGTTCTCTTTTTAGCTCAAACTTTTGCGCAAGATCAAAATGTAGAGGAAGTTTCTATTGTTTCTACGGCAAATGTTTTTTCAGAATATTTCGACTGTGGGTGTCCTAAAAACCCATTAGGAGGTTTTGCCAGAAAATCTTTCTTTCTTAAAAAAATGATGCCAGACAGACAAACTATCTTAGTTGATGCTGGAAATATTTTTTATAATGATAGTCGAGTCAATCCAGATAATTTGTCAATAGATCAAAGAAAATTTAAGGCCAAGCATCTAGTCGATATTCTTGAGCAATTTAACCACAATGTTGTGAATATAGGTTCTAATGATTTTAAAGGCGGAAAAGAGTTTTTAGTGGATATAACAAATGAATCAAGTGTTTCATTTATTTCTGCCAACTTGAGAGATAAAGAATCTGGAAATCTTTTGTTTAAACCCTATCAAATTGTTGAGGAGGGAGGTTTTAAAATTGGATTTATTGGTTTGAGTGAAGCGACAAGATTTGAATCGATTATCAACGAAAACTTTATAGAAGTCGGAAACAAATACATAAATGAAATTGAAGATTCTGTTGATATAATAGTACTGCTAATAAATTTGTCTGAGCAGAATCAAATTGATTTAGCTTCATCTTTTAAAGACGCAGATTTTATCTTTTTAAGCGGTACTACTAGCATTACAGGACCAAGAACGAAACAGAGTGAAAATGGTCCAAAAATTTATGCTGGTGGAGTTCAAGGTAAAAATCTTAGTATTCTTGACATAAGAGTTAAAGATTTTAATAATGAAATTACTGATGTTTCTGCGCGTTTTAATAGACTTCAAGAGATTGATTTTCGTTTAAATCGATTACAAGCTAAAGATCCTAAAAAAACCTTAGAATCATTATATTCTGATCAGCCAAATGTCTTAGATTTGATCAAAAAATATCAAAAAGAGGCTGTTGAATTAGGTCAAGCTCTATCTGGAATATCAAATAGAAGTATATTTTTTAGTGTTCCTTTGTCTCCTTCTATCCCAGATGACGAAGAAATCGCTGCATTTATTGATGAGATTGCCCAAAAAGCAGATTTTCCATTGGGCAGAGACTCTTAAAATTGAACTAATTTTTCTTTTAATATAGTTTTTTTTGTTTTATTATGACGGTATATGCGAGTGTAGCTCAGCTGGTAGAGCACAACCTTGCCAAGGTTGGGGTCGCGCGTTCGAATCGCGTCACTCGCTCAACTATCTTTAGTCCAATCTAAAAAGCTAAAAATAATTCTACGATGTACTTCAAGAGAGCTTTCCTTTAATTGAGATTGTCTTAAAGCAAAGTACCAAGCTAACATTTTTAATTCAATATGCTTTGTTTTAATACCCATCCCATATCTTTTGTTTAAGATTTTTTGAAACTTGTTTAAATGGTAGCTTAAAATCTTTATTGAAGCAGCAGAAATTTTAGAATTTTTATTTTTTTTGAATTCAATATAAGTCTTTATCGCTTGGTTCAAAATCATCTCTTTTTTGTTTTGTTTTTGATTTTGAAAACTGCGATCCAAATCTTTTTTCTTTTTAATGCAATCATTCCATGAAAGGGTAGGGCCTAGCTTACCAATTGTAATATTGAAGTATCTTTTTTTGTTTTTAATTGGATCAAAAGCATAGGTGGAATACATTACATAACCATCAAATTTTCCGTTTCTTTTACGTTTATAAATACTACTCATAATGGGAATTTCATATTAATTTCATAAGTAAATTAATGAAAAAAAAATTAACACACAATTTTTATTAACATTATGTTGAAAAGTGTTTAAGATTAATAATATTAATATTTAAAGAAATAATAATTAAAATAAAAAACTTTTTTTATGGCTGAAAAAATTGATATAATATCCACCAATCGTAAAGCGCTTTTTAATTACGAAGTGATTGAAAAATTTGAAGCAGGAATGATTCTAAAAGGCAGCGAAGTAAAAAGCTTACGTGAAAAAAAAATTACTATTAATGAAAGTTTTGTTTCCATTAAGAGTTTCAGAGTTTTTTTAATGAATGCACACATCAGTGAATATTCGCATACAGGTTTTTCAGGCCACGACCCACTAAGAGTTAGGGAGCTATTATTAAATAAGAAAGAGATTATAAAATTACAGAATAGTGTGATGCAAAAAGGCTTAACAATTATCCCATTAAAAGCTTATTTTAAAGGAGGTAAAGCAAAAATAGAAATTGCTTTAGGAAGAGGTAAGAAAAACTTCCAAAAGAAAGAATCCTTAAAGAATAAAGATCTTGAAAGAGAAGCAAGTAGAGAATTGAAGAGGAGAAGATGACAAAGTTATCCGTTGACGAACAGTTAGAAATTATATCACGAGGAACTGAAGAAGTTATCCCTCTAGATGAATTAAGGAATAAAATTGAAAAATCAATCAAAACAAATACTCCTTTAAATATTAAACTTGGATGCGATCCTACCAGACCTGATCTTCACATTGGACACGCTGTTGTATTGAAAAAACTAAGAGATTTTCAAGACCTTGGTCACCAAGCAATACTAATAATTGGGGATTTTACAGCAATGATTGGAGACCCATCTGAGCGCAATAAAACCCGACCTCAATTATCTTTGGAAGAAGCAAAAGTGAA
>JALRJJ010000097.1 GCA_023255095.1 bacterium | reverse complement strand
AAAAAACTTCTTTAGCTGGAAGAATTATGTCTTTGAGAAGAATGGGTAAAGCTTCCTTCCTTAATTTGCAAGATATGAATGGAAAGGTTCAATTATTTATTTCAAGAGATGATGTTAATTCAAAAACATATGAACTATTTAAATTGCTTGATATTGGTGATTTTATTGGTGTTTCCGGTTCAGTTTTTATTACTAAAACAAATATGGCGACATTGAAAATTGAAAAACTAGAATTATTAACAAAAAGTATTCGCCCAATACCAGATGTAAAAGAAAAAGATGGGGAAAAATTTAATCTAGTTTCAGATAAAGAATTTCGATACCGCAAAAGATTTGTTGATCTAATTATTAATCCTGAAGTAAAGAATGATTTCATCAAGCGAGCTACAATCATTAATTCAATAAGAAATTTTTTAAATAAAAACAAATATATTGAAGTTGAAACACCTGTTCTTCAGCCTGTTTATGGCGGTGCAAATGCAAAACCTTTTGTTACTTACCACAATGCTTTAGATCAGCAGTTTTATTTAAGAATCGCTACTGAACTCTATCTTAAACAATTAATTGTTGGCGGATTTGAAAAAGTTTATGAAATGTCTAAAGATTTCAGAAATGAAGGAGTAGATCGAAGTCATAATCCAGAATTTACAATGTTAGAATTCTATCAGGCATATGTTGATTACCATTATATGATGGATTTTGTGGAAAAAATGTTTAAGGAAATTGCCAAAGATTTAAGAATGAAAACAATTGAAATTGATAATGTTAAGATTGATTTTTCTAAAAAGTTTCATCGAAAAACGATGGATGAATTAATTAAGGAACATTTAAATGAGAATGTCAATCTTTCGAGTCACGATGATCTTTACAGCTTATGTAAAAAACTTAATTTAAAAGTTAAAAAAACTGATTCAGTTGCAAAACTAATTGATGAAATAATGAGAAGAAAAATTGAACCACATTTAGTTGAACCGACATATGTGATTAACCATCCAGTTGAGATTTCTCCCTTAGCAAAAGTACACAGGGGTCATGATAAAAGTTTTACTGAAAGATTTGAACTCTTCATTGCTGGTATGGAGTTTGCAAATGGTTTTTCAGAATTAAATGATCCTATTGATCAAAGAAATAGATTTGAAGACCAGTCTTCGAAAAGAAACTCAGGCGATGAAGAAGCATTTCCAATTGATGAAAATTTCTTAGAAGCAATTGAAACAGGAATGCCACCAACAGCTGGAGTTGGAGTAGGGATAGATAGAATAGCAATGCTATTTATTGGAACTAGATGGATTCGAGATTCAATTATTTTTCCTACGCTTAAAACTCTCAAATGAGATTAATACTTCTTTTTTTACGTCGATTTCTTTTTTCTAGGCAAAGTGATGTATTATTTAAAGCGACCAATTATATAATTTTTTTTAGCTTAGCATTGGGAATTGGATCTTTAAATATTGTTATAAGTTCAATTAATGGCTTCCAAAATGAGCTAGATAAAAAATTAGCTAACATTTCTGGTTATTTTATAATTAAACATGAATCAAAACAATATTTCCAACCTGTTCAATTTGATTTACAAGACAAAAATTCTATAGAACCTTTCCTGGAAGGTAAGATACTAATAAAATCAAAAAAGAATACTCAACCAGCATTGATTCAAGGTTATAATACTAATGCATTATTAAAGATTTCTTTTTTAAAGGAAACCATTGGACCTATTAATGACACGAATGGTATTATTATTGGTGATGATCTAGCTGAGAATCTTAATCTTTCAGTAGGCGATAAAGTTATTATTACTACTTCTGAGAATGAATCTCCATTTAAAAAAGATTTTTTTACAATTAGTTCAATCTATAATTCTGGTATCAATGAATTTGATGAGTTTCTAATTTATTCTAATTTAAATACTGTACAAAAATTGTTTTCAAGAGAAGATTATTTGTCTGGATTTACCATTTTTGAAAATAAATTGATTTCCCAAATGCCAGATGGTTTATTATTAGTTTCGAATAAACAGAAATATCGTTCACTTTTTGAATGGTTGAATGCTCAGAAACTACCAACAATAATCATTTTTGGAATGATCGCATTAGTTGGGTTTTTCAATTTAATAGGATCATTAAATATCCAAATTTTTCAGAAAAGAAAAATAATAGCTATTTTGAATTCGTTAGGTTTATCAAAGAATCAATTGATGTCAATTTTTGTTTATTATAGTTTATTAATTACTTTAATTGGTTCAATTTTTGGAATTTTTCTATCTTATGTATTTATTTTTTTACAAAACAAACTACATTTTTTGAAGATTTCTGGTGATATATATTTTTCCATAGAATATCTCCCAATGGAATTCAATTTTATGATTTCAGTTTTACTAGTAATGGTTTCACTTATGGTAGCTTTTCTTTTCACAGTTTTTTTAATTAGAAGACAACTATCTTTCAACTTAGCTAAGACCCTTCAACTTTAATGAGATTAATTTTTTTAGTTGCTCGAAGATTTTTATTCACAAAAAATTCATTGAACTTAACAAACATTATTTCATTCATTGGAATTTTTGTTGGTTCTTTTTCTTTAATTGTTTCGATTAGTGTATTAAATGGTTTTCAAAATTTACTTTCAAATGAAATTTCAAAAGTATTTGGTAATTATTCTGTCGATAATTTTGACATTTCTTCTGATAAAAATATTATTCATTTTTTAGATCAAAACAACTTATTATATAATCAGTCAAATTCTGAAAAAGTTTTTGTTGAATCTCAATTATCTCAATTCGTAGTAGAATTGAAGTCTGTTGAGGAGCGAAGCTTAACCTCTTTTTATAATCTAGATATTATTAATCAAATTTCATCCTACGATCAAAATACTTTGTTGATAGGTGATCAATTAGCTTTTAGTCTAGGAGTAAATGTAGGAGACAAACTCAAGATATATAATCAACAAATATCTGTTTCTAATCTGGTAATCCCTACATATGATGAAATTATGGTTACGGGAATTTTCTCTAATAAAGTATTAAAAGCAAACTCGTCTATTATTTTTAAAACATTTAAAAATGAATTAAAGAATATCAATCATTTGGAAATTTTAGGAGATTTTAATCAAGATATTTTTCCAGAAAAAATTCTTTCATGGAAAGAAAAAAATCGCCAGTTATTTGAAGCGACAGAATTAGAAAAATTAATAACTTTTATATCACTTTTACTCATTATTATTATTTCATCTTTTAGTTTGAGCGCAACAATTATTCAAATTATTTCAAATAAAACAAAATCCATTACCATTTTACGTGTCTTAGGATTAAGTCAAAGTGGATTTAATCGAATATTTTTTATTTATGGATATTTGATTTCAGTCATATCTGTTTTTTGCGGAATGGTTATTTCTTGCCTAATTATCTTTTTACAAAATTCTTTTGGTTTGATAAAAATTGAAAAGTCAATTTATTTTGTTGATACACTTCCTATGGCTATCTCTATGAAAGAAATTTTAATCATTTTTTTAGTCTCTTTATTATTAATTGGAATATTTATATTGTTTCCTTTGAAAAGCTTGAAGAGATTTAAAATTATCAAAACATTACAAAATAACTGATGATATTAGAATTACAAAAAATAGAAAAATCTTTTTCTGATGGTGAGAATCAATTAAATGTTCTCAAAGGTATAAATTTGACAGTCAATAGGGGTGACATTGTGACTATAAAAGGACCCTCTGGTTCAGGAAAGTCAACTTTGCTAAATATTATGGGAGCAATTGATTTTGCAGATTCTGGTTCAATATTTTTCAATAATAATAAAATAAGTCTTGGCAGCGATTTAGAAAAATTTAGAAATGAAAATCTTGGGTTTGTTTTTCAATTTCATCATTTAATACCAGAGCTAAATGTGGAAGAAAATGTTAAACTGCCTTTTTTTGTAAGTAATACTAAAGTTGATACCAAATCAATTGACGAACTTTTTATTTTTTTTGATTTAGATAGTAGAAAAAAATCCTTCCCAAATAATCTTTCTGGGGGAGAAAAGCAAAGAGTAGCTATCATGAGATCCTTTGTTAAAAACCCATCTTTAATTTTAGCTGATGAGCCAACAGGTAGCTTAGATAATAAGCAAGTAATAAACACAATAGAGTTATTTAAGAAAATGAATTCTCAATTTCAACAGTCCATTGTTATTACCACTCATGATGAAAGAGTATTCAATATTGGTACTAAAAAGTTCTCGTTAAACAATGGTGTTCTATCTAAAGTATGACTAATTGTCATAAAAATGTACTTTGTGACATAATTTTTTAGTTGGCATGAAAATTGCTACATTATCTAATATAAATAATATTTTAAAATTTAGGAGATATCATGGGTAAAATTATTGGAATAGACTTGGGTACAACAAATTCATGTGTTGCTGTTATGGAGGGTGGTGAGCCAACTGTAATTACTAGCACTGAAGGAGGTAGAACTACACCTTCTGTTATTGGTTTTACAAAGGATGGAGAAAGATTAGTAGGAGAACCTGCAAAAAGACAGGCCGTTACTAATCCAAGTAACACGATTTATTCAATAAAAAGATTTATGGGCAGAACACCATCAGAAATTGAACAAGATATTAAAGAAGTCCCCTACAAAGTTTCTGTTGAGAAGTCTAAGATTCAAGTCGAAGTAGCTGGAAATAAATATTTACCTCAAGAAATCAGCGCCATGGTTCTTCAAAAAATGAAACAAATGGCTGAAAAGTATTTAGGGGCCACCGTCACTGATGCCGTAATCACAGTGCCTGCATATTTTAACGATTCTCAAAGAAAAGCTACTAAAGATGCGGGAGCTATTGCAGGCCTTAATGTTAAAAGAATTATTAATGAGCCAACTGCAGCATCTTTAGCTTATGGATTTGACAAGAAAAAAGATGAAAAAATAGCTGTTTTTGATCTTGGTGGCGGAACTTTTGATATTTCGATCTTAGATATTATGAATGATGAGGGGCAAAGTATTGAAGTTAATGCTACAAATGGAGATGGAAGACTTGGTGGTGATGACTTCGATCAAAAAATTGTTGATTGGCTAGCTAATGAATTTAAAAAAGCTGAAGGAATTGATTTAAGAAAAGATCCCATGGCCTTACAAAGATTGAAGGAAGCATCTGAGAATGCTAAGAAAGAATTATCATCCTCAAAACAAACCGAAATTAATCTTCCTTTCATTACTGCTGATTCTTCTGGTCCTAAACATTTAAATATGACCCTAACTAGAGCAAATTTTGAAAATTTAGTTTCAGATCTTATCGAGAGAGTAGTTGCTCCTTGTAAGCAAGCATTGAAGGATGCCAAGCTTACTCCTTCTGATATTAAGGAAGTAATCTTAGTTGGTGGTT
The DNA here is from genome assembly GCA_023255095.1 of bacterium. Taxonomy (GTDB): domain Bacteria; phylum Fidelibacterota; class Marinisomatia; order Marinisomatales; family Marinisomataceae; genus Marinisoma. Next base: position 12,313 of record JALRJJ010000097.1, on the reverse strand, counting down.
CAACAAGAATTCCAGCTATTCAAGAAAAAGTAAAAGAAATTTTTGGAAAAGAACCCAATCAAAGTGTGAATCCTGATGAGGTGGTTGCACTTGGCGCTGCAATACAGGGTGGTGTACTATCTGGTGACGTAGATGATGTTTTATTGCTGGACGTAACTCCACTTACATTGGGAATCGAAACAATGGGTGGAATTGCTACTCCATTGATTGAGAAAAATACAACTATCCCAACTCAAAAATCACAAATATTTTCAACAGCAGCAGATAACCAGCCCATGGTTGAAATTCATGTAGTTCAGGGAGAAAGACAACTTGCTAATGATAATAAAAGTTTAGGACGTTTCCATCTAGACGGAATTCCTCCAGCACCAAGAGGTACCCCTCAAATTGAAGTTTCTTTTGATTTAGATGCTGATGGGATTTTAAATGTAAAGGCTTCTGATAAAGCTACTGGTAAAGAACAGAGTATTCGAATAGAGGCGCAAAGCGGTTTATCAGATCAAGAAATTGAAAAAATGATAAACGATGCGAAGAAAAATGAATCAGAAGATAAAGCTCGAAAAGAGGAAATAGAGACTAAAAATCAGGCTGAACAATTGGTTTATCAAACGGAAAAACAAATGAAAGATCTTGAAGAGAAATTATCTGATGATGATAAAAAAGAGCTAACAGAAAGTCTTGATAAATTAAAAGAAGCGAATAAATCTTCAAATATTTCTGATATCAAGAACGCTATGGATAATTTGAACTCTGTTTGGAATTCAAAAGCTTCATCAATGTATGATGCATCTAAATCTTCAAATAAAAATCAACCCGAAAATGATTCAGGTTCCAACAAAGATAAAGATGATAAAAAAATAGAAGATGCTGATTTTGAAGTTGTTGATGAATAAATAGATTTATTAAATAGTTTCAAATTCTTAGCTTTATTTTAATGAGGAACGTATTTATTAAATTTTTAAAATCAATTTTTGCAATTTCAGTCAGTATTTTAGTTTTTTTCATTCTGTCATTTATTGCACTTTATATTTATTTAGGCAAAGGCTTAACTATTCCTATCGATCAATCGAATGACTATATTCAGAAAAACCTAGATAAATATGGTATTAACTTTAATCCCAGTTCAGAATTATTCCTCTCTACTAAGTTTAATGAGATTGAAGTGTATCTTTCATTGTATGATTTTGTTCTTTCTAGCGATAATAAGGAAAGCATAAAAGCTGAAAAACTAAACCTATCTACACAATTTCCTTTAATTAGTTTCTATAATCTTGCTTTAGATTATTTTTCAGAAAATAATTCTGAAATACACTTTATTTTTCCTTTAATTATAAACATTAATAATGCAATTGTAGACATAGCAGCATTGCCAAAATCAAAAAATGATGTTGAGATTGGAGAAAAGAATGAAGAGTTAATTAATGCCAAAGTAATTGTTAAAAAAAGTAAACTTTATGACAATGAATTATTTTTGGGAAATTTTGATGCTTCATTAGGAATTAATATTTTTGAAAAAAATTCAAAAATATCATCTTTTTCTCTAAATGTAAATTCTGGTGATACTTTTGATACATCTTATCTTTTAAGATTTTTTCCAGATGTAAAGAGATTAAGCTCAATCAATCAAGTGGTACAATATGATTTAAAAATTCAGGATTCAAATTTGAATGATAGTATAGATTCTAGAACTATAAATGGAAATATAAATATTAATCATTCAGAAATGGAGTTGGTTAAATTCCCTGCTCAATTAAAACCTGAAGTTATTCGGAACTTAAACATTAGTTTAAACATTAAAGATAGTATTGGTTCAATTAATCTAGTTGGAACAGTTACTAATCCAAAACAGAGAATTAAGTTACAAAAAGAAGCCAATTTGCAAGTTTCAGGTAAAATTATCTTGAAAGATTTAGAAAATCCGGAACTTGATTTATTTGTTAATGGAAGTGATATATATTTTGCTAAATTAGACAACGAAAATTTAAATGGAGTATCTGATTTAAAAATTTCTATTACGGGTCAAGAAACCTTAAAGCTTGATGGCGATATTAGAATCAAAAAAAGCAATGGATTTTTAACGCCATTAAAAGATACGAAACTTAATGTTACTCATCAATTGAGGGAAAAAAATGAACAAAAATGATTTAAAAAATTTTAATAAAAAAATCGAAGAGAAATCACAATTTATTAAAGAAATCAAGACTCAGATTTCTTCAATTATTGTTGGCCAAGAAGATCTTATTAATAAAATTCTTATTTCAGTTGTATCAAATGGTCACATTTTATTAGAAGGGGTACCTGGTCTAGCTAAAACCTTAACTATTAATACTTTTGCTAAACTTATAAATGCCAATTTTAAAAGAATTCAGTTTACACCAGATATGTTACCAGCAGATTTGATTGGTACGCTTATTTATAATCAAAAAACTGGAGAGTTTAATACAAAAAAAGGTCCAATATTTTCTAACATCATCCTTGCAGATGAAATTAATCGAGCTCCCTCTAAGGTCCAAAGTGCTCTTTTAGAGTCAATGCAGGAAAAACAAGTTACCATTGGTGAAACCACTTATAAGCTTGATTTACCTTTCGTTGTATTGGCTACTCAAAATCCAATTGAGCAAGAGGGGACCTACCCTTTACCTGAGGCCCAAATTGATAGATTTATGATGAAAACAATTATTGATTATCCATCATATGATAATGAAAAGGAAATCATTAGAAGAGTAGCTAAAACTAATTTGGATGTTGAGATTAAGCCAATAATTAAAGCAAAACAAATTTTAGATTCACAAGTAATCATAAACGATATCTACGTAGATTCTTCTATAGAGGAATATATTTTAAACCTTGTTTTTGCAACTAGAAATCCTAAAAAATATAATCTTGGGCATTTAAAAGATTATATAACCTTTGGAGGTTCTCCCAGAGCATCAATTAATATGGTTTTAGCTTCAAAAGCCAATGCTTTTATTAATGGAAGGGGGTTTGTAATTCCTGAAGATGTTCGTTATATTGCTCCAGATATACTAAGACATAGAATCTTAGTTTCGTATGAAGCCGAAGCAGAAGATATATCATCTGATAGTATAATAAATGAAATATTGAAAGAGATTCCAGTTCCTTAGATATGTCAAGTGAATTGCTTAAGAAGGTCAAACAAATTGAAATTAGAACTAAGAATTTAGTTAATGACTTTTTTGGCGGAGATTATCATTCCAACTTTAAAGGAAGAGGTATGACATTTTCTGAGGTACGAGAATATCAGCATGGAGATGATATTCGTTTTATTGATTGGAATGTAACTGCTCGATCTGAATCTCCATATATAAAGATTTTTGAAGAAGAAAGAGAACTAACGGCTATAATAGCCGTTGATGTAAGTAGTTCCGGTTTATTTGGTTCAAATGCTAAACTCAAGAGAGATCTCTATATTGAGATTGCAGCTACTCTTGGATTTTCTGCTATTAAGAATAATGATAAGGTTGGACTGTTTTTGTTTAGTGATAAGGTTGAAAAGTTTATTCCTCCCAAAAAAGGTAAATCGCATATTCTCAGGATTATAACTGAGCTTCTAAATTTTGATTTTGAAACCCAAAAGAGAAAAACTTCTGTTAAAAATGGTTTAAACTTTTTAGGAAAAATTTCTAAAAAGAAAAATATTATTTTTTTACTCTCTGATTTTATGGACAGTAATTATTGGGATGAATTTAAGCTTTTAAATTATAATCATGACCTAATTCCTATTCAAATTTTTGATGGATTCGAGAAAAATATTCCTAATTTAGGTTTGATTGAAATTGAAGATCTTGAGAATGAAAAGTCGTTATGGATAGACACTTCAAACCAAAAAATTAGGATCAAATATGCTTCTTTTTTAAAAGAGCAGTCAAATCAGTTTAGAGAACAATGTAGAAAAATTGGCGTAAAACCAATTCAAATTTCTACTGATGAGGATTTTGTGAAGTCTCTCAAATTGTTCTTTAAAAAAAGATAGTTTAGATGAGGTTTTATTTATTATTCTTTATTTTGGTGTTAAATAATTGTAATCAATCGAATAATGTTATTCAGATTGAAACAGAACTAAATTATTCTGATTTATTCATTGGTTCTGTTTTGGAACATAAAATTTCCCTAAAAGATATTGATTTATTTCAACCGGATTCTATATCAATAAATTGGAATGATAATGGTTTATGGTTAGTAGATTCTTCTTCAATTTTAGTCCAATCTCATGCAAAACAATTTCAAAATGAATATGTCTTGAACCACAAAATTACATTTTGGGATACAGGAGAATTTACTATTCCTCCTATAAATTTAAAGTTGATCAATGAATCTGATTCACTATTATTTCAATCTGATAGCTTTAAAGTTTTTATAGAGTCTTCAATAGATTCAACAATGAAGAAGATTTTTCCTCTTAAATCTCCAGAAGAAATTAATTTTCCCTTGGAAAAAGTTAAAATTTTTTATCTAATCTTAATTCTTGCCCTAATTATTTTGTTTTTTAATTTTCTTAAATCAGAAAAATCTAAACATCTTTTTAAGAGAAATTTTTATAATCAATCACCAATTAGTGATGCAATAGATTCTTTAAACAATATTAATATCGAGTCCCTTTCAACAGAGGAGTTCTATTTGGAGATATCGAATATTCTGAGGAAGTTTTTGGAAAACAATTTCTATTTAGTTTCTTTTGAAATGACTTCTGAGGATATACTTTCAATTATCGAAAATAATGATTTAAAGAAAATTCTTTCCAACATCGATCAATCAAAATTTGGTAAAAAAGAATTTGAGGATGAAATAAAAAAAGCAGATTTAGAGCTAACAAAAAAAATCATAAGAACTCTTTTTAAAACTGTTCAAATAAATTAATTTCCCATATGGCAACGACAGCAGACATAAAAAATGGATCAATAATCATTCACAAAGATTCAAGAATGAAAATTGTTGAATTTCAGCATGTAAAACCTGGCAAAGGACCAGCTTTTGTTAGGACAAAATTGAAAGATATTCAAACTGGAAAAGTTATTGATCATACATTCAATTCTGGAGCCAAGATTGAGTTTATTCGCGTTACGGCTGACGTTTATCAATATTTATACAATGATGGAAAAAATTTCATTTTTATGGATAATAAAACTTACAACCAGATTGAAGTTTCAGATGTTTTAATGGGAGATAGTTATCTTTATATTAAAGAAGGTGAGTCTATTGAATTAGTTTTTGATGGGTCTGAAATTATTAACATGAATTTACCCCCCAAGGTCACCTTGAAGGTTTCTGAAACGGAACCTGGTTTAAAAGGAAATACCGCAACCAATGCAATGAAACCTGCAAAATTAGAAACAGGATTAGAAGTTCAAGTTCCATTATTCATTAATGCAGGAGATTTGATTAAGATTGATACAAAAGATGGTTCATATTCTGAAAGGGTAAAAGCCTAGAATGTGGAAAGATAAATTAAAAGAAATCATTTATCTTCTCGAACACAGTGATGTTAATGAAATTGAGGTAAATTTTTGGTTTAAAAAAATAAAAGTTACTAAGAACAGTACACCTGTATATTCCTCAATTCCTGTCCAAGATTTATCTCATATTACTGAAAAAGAAACACAAAAAAATTCTAAAGATAATCCCTCAAAAATAACTTCTGATCAATCACTAGTTATTGTCAGATCTCCTATGCCTGGAACTTTTTATTCCTCTCCAGATCCAGAATCTTCAGCTTTCGTCAATGTAGGTTCTAAAGTCAAAGCAGGAGAAACACTTTGTATAGTAGAAGCGATGAAAATCATGAATGAAATTCAATCAGATATCAATGGTGAAATTGTCGAAATTCTTGTTCAAAATTCTCAACCTGTCGAGTTCGATTCCCCTTTATTTTCAATTAAAAAAATTAACTAATGTTTAAAAAAATCCTTATTGCTAATCGCGGAGAAATTGCGATAAGAATCATTAGAGCTTGTAAAGAAATGAATATTAAAACCGTCGCCGTCTATTCTAAGGCAGATGAATTTTCTTTACATGTTAAATTTGCTGATGAAGCGATTTGCATTGGTAAGGGACCTTCTTTGGAAAGTTACTTGAACATTCCACGCATTATTGCTGCAGGGGAAATAACAAATGCTGATGCAATTCATCCTGGATATGGCTTTTTAGCTGAAAATGCTCAATTCAGTAAAGTTTGTAAAGAAAACGGTTTTGTTTTTATTGGTCCTGATTCAGAAATCATTGAGTTGATGGGCAATAAAGTAAATGCTCGTATCTCCGCTGAAAAAGCAAACGTTCCAATTATACCAGGTAGTGATAAATTAAATGCAATTGAAGATTTACTCGAAATAGGGAGAGTAATTCAATATCCATTGATGCTCAAAGCTTCTGCTGGAGGTGGAGGTAAGGGTATGAGAGTGGTGAAAAATGAAGAAGAGGCAAAGAAATTTTTTGGAGTAATTAAAAATGAAGCTGAAAAAGCTTTTAATAATCCTGAAATATATGTCGAAAAATTCATTCAAAATGGCAGGCATATCGAAGTTCAAATCCTAGCTGACTCTTATGGTAATATAGTTCACTTTGGAGAAAGAGACTGTTCAGTTCAAAGAAATAATCAGAAACTAATCGAGGAGTGTCCATCGAGCTTTGTAGACAATGACTTAAGAAAATCTTTGACTGAAAGTGCAATTAACTTAGCTAAACAAGTCAATTATGTTGGAGTTGGTACAATTGAATATTTAGTAGATGATGACAAAAATTTTTATTTCATTGAAATGAATACTAGAATTCAAGTTGAACATACTGTCACTGAAATGGTTTATATGGTTGACTTAGTCAAAGAACAGATCGGAGTACATTTTGGAAAGAAAATTTCCTACTCTCAATCAGATATCAAGATGAAAGGCCATTCATTTGAATGCAGACTAAATGCTGAAGATCCAGATAATAATTTTATGCCTTCTCCTCTTAAAATTGAATCCCTAAATTTTCCAGGAGGCATTGGAGTTCGAATCGATTCATATATTTACGCTGGGTATCAAATTCCTTCTTATTATGATTCAATGATTGGTAAAATTATTATACACTCTTCCAATAGAGATAAAGCTATTGTAAAAATGATTAGAGCACTTGAAGAAACTTTTGTTGAAGGACCAAAAACCACCTTACCGTTGTTACTTAAAATTTTTAAAAATAATAAATTTAAATCTGGTGATTTCAATATTAATTTTTTAAAAAACTTTCTTGAAGAAAATAAGGAGAAATTAAATGAACCATCCAAATGATTTGAAATATACTAAAGAGCATGAATGGGTTAAAATTCAAAACAATTCTGTTACTGTGGGTATAACAGACTTTGCGCAAGGAGAACTGGGAGATATCATCTTTATAGAACTTCCAAAAGAGGGTGAATCTTTCAATGCAGGGGAAATTTTTGGTACCATTGAAGCTGTTAAAACTGTTTCAGATTTATATATGCCTTTATCTGGAAAAATTATAGAAGTCAATACTTCAATCAATGATAACCCGGAATTTGTTAACGAGGATCCATATGAAAAGGGATGGATGATTAAAATTGAAATTTCATCAGATGATTCTTCATTGCTTCTTGATTCAGAATCATATATTAATCTTATCCAATAATATGCTTCCGCACATTGATGCATTTAATAAAATTTTAAAGCTTGAGAAAAATTTTTCAAAAAATACAATTGCGTCTTATTTATCTGACTTAAAAGCATTGGAGACTTTTTTAGTTAAAAAAAATATTGATTCCAAAACTGCGTTTCAAAGCGATGAAATATTGAAAGAGTATTTTCGTTCGTTGTCCCAAGAAAACCTTTCATCTAGAACTATCAAAAGAAAATTTTCATCATTATCGTCTTATTTTAATTTTTTAATGGAAAAAAAGAAAATTGGAAAAAATCCATTATCATCCGTTTTTACCCCAAAGTTAGATAAAAAACTTCCATCTGTATTAACACTAGATGAAATAAAATTAATTTTTAAAGCATGTGAAGATCATGAGAATGAGTTGTTGGGATTGAGAGATAGATGTATGTTCGAACTTCTTTATTCTGCAGGACTAAGAGTTACTGAAATTTGTGATTTAACAATGGATAATATTCTTTTTGATGAAAAATTAATCCGTTTTTTTGGTAAGGGAGATAAGGAAAGAATTATTCCATTAACTTACTATGCTTTAGAGTGGTTGAATAAATATCTTTTTCAAACTAGAAAAATTTTATCTGGAAGAAAGTCTTATAATAGTGATTTTGTTTTTTTAAGTAATAATGGGAAAAAAATGACTCGAGCTGCTATTTGGCAGATAGTCAAAAAATATATTTATCAACTTAATATCAAAAAAAATGTATCCCCTCATACTTTTAGACATTCTTTTGCCACTCATCTTATTGATGGTGGAGCAAATTTAGTTGTTGTTCAACAATTACTAGGCCATTCTGATATTTCTACTACGGAAATTTATACTCATCTTTCCAGAGATTATATTGATTCAGAATATCTAAAAGCTTTTAAAAAAAATAGTAACTAATTTAGGCTTGTATGGGAATAATTAGTTTATCTTTACAGGAGCAAATAATTTTAATCCCAACCATTTTATTTGCTTTGACTTTCCATGAGTATGCTCATGCTAGGGTTGCATATCTTCTGGGTGACAGTACAGCCTATTATCAAAATAGGATGAATTTAAATCCTTTAAATCATATTGATCCATTTGGATTCCTTGCTCTATATTTTTTAGGATTTGGATGGGCGAAACCAGTTCCAGTTTATGCTCGAAATCTAAAAAATATTAGGAATGATATGCTATTAATCGCTATGGCTGGTCCAGCATCAAATTTTCTGTTAGCAATCATAGGTGCTATAATTTTCAGATTGAATACATATATTTACATTAGTGATTTACTTTTTGATCCGTTAATTAGGTTTATTCAAATAAATATCTTATTAGCCATTTTTAATCTAATTCCTTTACACCCCCTTGACGGATCAAGGATTTTACCGCAATTCATTAAAAACCCTCGAACTCTTTATAAAATTGAACTATATGGTCCAAGAATTTTAATGGGTTTAATAATACTGAACCTTATAGGTATTCCTATTTTGAGTCTTATAATCTTTTATCCTTTATCAGTTATATTCTTTTTCTTAACTGGGATTCCTCTGTTTTGAAAATTTTTTCAATTTTTGGTCCAACAGCATCAGGGAAAACTAATCTATCTATAGAATTAGCTAAAATTGTTAACGGTGAAATCATTGGAGTTGACTCAAGGCAAATTTTTAAAAATATTGCAATTGGAACTGCTCAACCAAATGCTTATCAATTATCAGAAGTCAAACACTATTTAGTAGGGGAATTAAATCTAGATCAAAAAATTTCAGCTGGCAAATATATGAAAAAGGTAGATGAAGCTATATCAACTATAATTGATAAAAATAAAACACCTATCCTTTGTGGTGGAACGGGTTTATATCTTAAAACTATGAAAGACGGTATTTTTTCAGGAAGCAAAACCAATTTATCGATCAGAAAAAAACTCGAAGATAAATATGATTCTGGAAAAATGTTTGAGATGCATGAAGAGCTTCAAAAAATAGATCCTATTTATGCAGAAAAGGTTCATGTTAATAATCGTCAAAGATTAATTAGAGCCTTGGAGGTTTTTAAAATTACAGGAAAACCAATTTCAGAAAATTTTCAATCAGTAAATAAGAAGAGCATTTACTCTGAAAATTTGGAAACGGTTTTTCTAAAAAATTCTTTAGTGAACTTGGAAAAAAGTATTTCTCAAAGAATCGATTTGATGTTTGATTATGGAATAGTTGAGGAAGTAATAAAAATAAAAAAAATGGATTTAGATATTAGTCATATCAATTATATAGGATTTAAAGAAGTTTGTGATTTAATTGATGAAAAAATTTCATTAAATGAAGCTAAAGAACTAATTTATTTTCGTACTAGACAGTATGCAAAAAGACAACTAAAGTGGTTTAATAATCATCAATTTGATCAAGTTATCGATCTTGAGACTATCAAACATAATCGAATAGTTGAATTATTAACAGGAAAAACATAATTTTCTAAAACATTTTGGAGATTTAATGCTTAAAAGTAAGCATCTTATTGGAATTGAAAACTTTCCTACCACTGATTTAATCAAAATCATTGATACCTCTTTTTACTTCAAAAAAATACTTATAAGCGATGAACGGAAGACAGACTTGTTAAAAGGTAAAACTTTAGTAAATATGTTTTTCGAAAATTCAACAAGAACAAAAATCAGTTTTACCTTAGCTCAAAAAAGACTTGGAGCTGATTCAATCAACTTTACTTCTAGTACTAGTAGTGTTAGTAAGGGCGAATCTTTAAAAGATACTATTTTGAATATCGCGTCTATGCAGATAGATGGAGCTGTTATTCGTCATAGTCATCCTGGAGCAGCCTTGAGATTAAGTGAATATATTGATGGATCGGTAATTAATGCTGGTGACGGTTCTCATGAACATCCTACTCAAGCAATTCTTGATATGGTTTCTTTGAAAGAAAAATTTGGTAGAATAGATGGATTAAAAGTGGGAATAGTGGGAGATATTTTGAATAGTCGAGTTGCTAGAAGCAATATATTTGCTTTAAAAAAACTTGGCGCTGAAGTTATTGTTTGTGGACCATCAACTTTATTGCCATCAGAAGCAAAAAGATTAAATATTAACTTCTCTTATAATTTAGATGAGGTACTGAATTGGTGCGATGCTATAATTGCGCTTAGAATTCAGATGGAAAGGATGCATTTTGGTAGACTTTCTTCGAAAAGAGAATATTACAGTAAGTTTGGACTATCTTTTGAGCGAATTAATAGAATAAAAAAAGATATAGTGATAATGCACCCTGGACCGATGAATCGAGGAGTTGAAATCGATAGTAAAGTAGCAGATTCTGAAAATGCAATCATATTAGATCAAGTATTAAATGGCGAGGCCTCTCGAATGTCAATTCTTTATTTATTATTGGGAGATAATAATTGAAATGATAACAAGCAAGAATAGTAAACGGGTTTTACTCAAAAATGGTCTAATAATAGATCCATTGAATAACAAAGAATTCTTTTCAGATATTTTAATTAAGAATGGCAAAATAGATTCAATTAAAAAATCTATCAAAACAGAAAATGATTACCTAGTAATTGATTGTAAAGGTCTAGTTATTACTCATGGATTTTGTGATATCCATGTTCACTTTAGAGAACCCGGAAGGGAGGATAAAGAAAATCTCGAGTCAGGAAGCTATGCTGCAATTGCTGGCGGATTCACTCAAGTATGTACTATGCCCAATACAAACCCCATTATTGACTCTCCTGAAAGCATTTATTTTATTGTAAGTAGAAGTAAAGATCTTCCAATTGATATTTTTCCAATAGGAGCAATTTCGAAGAATCAAGAAGGTGAAAAATTAACTGAAATGCTTTTAATGAAAGATAATGGGGCGATTGCTTTCAGTGATGATGGAAACCCAATTCAGAATAGTCAATTTATGAAACTAGCATTAACCTATTCAAAGATGATTGATACTCCCATTATAAATCATGCAGAAGATGTTCCTTTAAGAAATGAAGGAGTAATGAATGCAGGCTCTAATTCTAATAATTTAGGTCTCAGAGGAAACCCAAATTCTGCTGAAGCAATTATGGTATATCGAGATTTGTTGCTCGCTTCTCAATTAAAATCTAAGATACATATTCCGCACGTCTCAACGAAAGAAAGTGTCGATCTTATAAAAAATTTTAAAAAAGGTAATTCATTTATAAGCGCTGAAGTTACTCCCCATCACATTTATTTTGATGATTCTTCAATCAATTCTTCAAATTATAATACAAATTTAAAAGTTGCTCCTCCTATAAGATCAAAGAAAGATTGTAAAGCATTGATAGAAGGTTTAAAAAATGGTACCATTGATTGTATTGCAACTGACCATGCTCCACATACTATTGAAGAAAAAGAGACTACTTTTAATGATGCCGCTTTTGGAATGATTGGTTTAGAATCATGTTTTGCTGCCGTAAATAAAATTCTTGTTAAAAAAAATAAAATGTCGCTTTTGACATTAATTCAAAAATTATCTACAAACCCAAGGAAAATTATGGGAATTGAAGCGGATTTATTTAAAGAGGGAAGTAGCGCTCAAATAACGATTCTTGACCCTGATTTAAAATGGACATTCTCTTTAGACTCTGTTTATTCTAAATCAATTAATTCCCCTTTTTTAAATCAAGAACTTATTGGTAAGGTCAAGTTTGTACTT
>JALRJJ010000130.1 GCA_023255095.1 bacterium | reverse complement strand
GTAGAACCAATTAGAGACCCTTGAAAAATATCAATTGTTTCGTCGTCAACATTGATAAAATAATTATTATTATTCAAGTAACCGGGAGAGTAAGTATAGCTTATTCTTGGAGAAATTACATGCCTAATAGATTTTATTTTTCCAAGCTTTAGGGGTAATACCCCATAAATTTTTGTGTACAAATTAATTGAAAAGTTTCCCGTTAGTCTTTCTTTAATTCCGGACTGAAGACCCACAGACTCTGCTTCATCGGTTTTTAAGATACCTTGATATTGATTAACAAAATCTAAGTTAAGATTTGCATTTGGATTTACAGAAATATATCTGAAAAGTGTAAATGGAGCATTGAGAGAAAAATTATTTTTCATCATTGAATTGGAATCGTGATACACTTTGATTTCGCCATTATTTTTTGTTGACCAGCGCAATTGAGATTGATTGTTTTCAGATATGAACTCTTCTGCTTTATAAAAGTTTTTACTTACTGTTTTAAGTTGCGAACTATAGTCCCACTGCAAATCTGACAAAAAAGAATTTTCTATAAAAGGCAAACTTACATTTCTTCTTCCCACTCTTAGATAAACGTTTGGAAGAGAACCGCTATTTTTTATAATAGTAGAGTTTTTGTTCTGTGGATTAATAAAAAAATCTGAACCCATTATTACTTTTTCTTCTGCTAGGAGATCCTGAGAATTATCAAGGCTCAACGAAAGAGATATATTTTCTTTGGACCAATTTTTGCTATAACGAACGATAGACCTTGTTTTTTGGTCTAATCTTTCGCTTAAGTCTAAACTTGTTTCTCTATTCAAAGAACCTGAACTTGAAAAGTTCACATTCGCGCTTAATGATTGATTTTTTCTTAATATTTGATTGTGGTTCCAAAGAATTGAGTAGTCTGTTATGTTGTTTTGATTAAGATTAGTGATATTTTGTTCTTCATTCGCTAGAAACTTTCGTGTGCGGAAGTTGATATTGCCATTATATGAATATTTTTTTGAATAAATGTTTTTTGATTCGAATATTACCCCTTGCTTATCAGCAAAAGTTATTAGGTTCTCCGATCCAAAATAATCATTAGGGGCGAAATAATACCCCAACCCATCTAAATAAGTTCCTCTAAAATTTGAACTACCGATTGATGGCATTATCCAGCCACCCCTTCTTTCACTTGAAGAGTGAGGGAAAATTGCTACTGGTATTCCTAAAATAGGTATTCCGCCAATGTAAATATTTAAAGGGCGCGCAATTACTTTATCATTATATAAAATTTTAACATTTTTGCTACCTATGTAGAAAGATTTGGAGTTACAGTTTGTAAAAATACAATCATTCATTAAAAAAGTAGAATCGTTTACAGTGGTAATTACTCTGCCAGTATAAAGCGTATCTTGCACGCGGGTTTCTCCCTGAACAATCTTTCCATTTCCAGACTGGAGATTGTATGTTATTTCATTCCCATACACAGGAGAATTATTTTTTTCTGTGAATTTCGGAGTGATTTTTTCTTCTTTATTGAATGGATTAAAAGAAAAGGCGCTAAGAATTTCTGATTTTAAATCCATTTCAATGCTAGCAGCACTTATGTTGACATCTCCGTAGTTAATGGACGATTCCCCATAAAGTTTCGTTTTGTTGTTTTCAAAATTGAAATCAGCTTTTTCAGCAAAATAATCAATCTCTTCATTTGGGGATGTATTGGATGAAAATCTTTTATAATTACCCATTATTCCACCTGAGGCCTTCATTGAAATGATTTCTTGATTTAAAAAATCTACAGTAATCAAGTCTCCAGTAATCAAATTCTTACCCTCTGTCTCTGACCCATTATTGATATAAAATTCTGAAGAGGCCATATTTTCAAGTGAAATGAATTTTAAAAATCCATCCAAGAATGAAACATTTATTTTTTCTGCTCGTAAGATATTTTGGTTAGAAAATTTTGATTCTAAATCTCTGTTGATTATGACACCCTTTCCTATAACTTCAACATTTTTAATTAAATCTCCCTCGATAGCAACTATTATTTGAGTTCCTTGAATTTCATTGGAAGCTTCAAAAATTTTGGGTTGTTTTTCTAAATCAATAATATTCGTTTCACGGTTGAAAACTGCTTGGTCGCTTACAAGAGAATAGCCATTAAATTGAATGGAGGTATTATTTTTTAATTCAATTATATTGTTTTTTGAATCGAAGACAATTATATCTGCTGCCATCCTTTTTGATTTGTCTTCCAGCTCCACGTTGCCATTAAGCTCTAATATGTCCTGTTCAATAAATCTAATGGCCTTTTGAGCTTTTAAAACAAGTGAGTCTTGTTCAAAAATGACATTACCTTCTAAGCGAACAACTTTTTCGCCATTTTGTGTGGAGTTAGTGAGTTGATCAGCGCTAATAAGTTTTAAATTTTGAGTGAAAAGAGCACTGAGTAGCACTAAAAATGAAAGGGTTTTTTTAATCATAAAATAATTTACAAAATTAAGAACAATGGATTCATTTTTGTATAGTATATTTAAAATGTATTAATTTCTTTATTATGATTGATTCATTTTTTGATAGCATATTAAGCAACCCATCTTATTTGGCTGTTTCAATAGTAGTAATTACACTGCTTGCATTTTCAGTAGTGAAAAAATTATTTAAGCTTGTTTCACTTGGTTTAACTCTTTATTTGATATATTGTTTATATTTGGTTTTTACTGGTCAGCCTGTTCCTACTTTTGAAAGTCTCTACTCAGATTTTAAACTTCAAGAAGAAAAACTTAGCGATACGATAGAGGAAAATATTATCAATCCAATGAAAGAAAAAAAAGAAACAATTGAAAACAATATTAACCTACTAAAATAAACCTATGTTCGAAAGCAATCTTCTTAAAAATAAAAATATCATTGTCACAGGCGGCGGTTCAGGCCTGGGTAAAAGTATGGCCAGACGCTTTGGAGAGCTCGGGGCTAATGTTGTCATCTTTGGCAGAAGAAAAGATATTTTAAAAGAAACAGAAAATGAATTTAAAAATCTGGGTATTAAAGTTTTATCTGTAGATGGCGACGTTCGCAAACCTGAAGATGTTCAACACCTTTTAGATTGTTCAAAGAAAGAGTTTGGGGTAATAAACGGACTATTGAATAATGCGGCCGGAAATTTTATCTCTCCAACTGAAATGCTTTCTCAGAATGGTTTTAAATCAATTGTAGATATCGTTTTAATGGGAACCTGGAACTGCACCTCAATTATTGGAAAAGAGATGATTGATAATAAAAGCGGAACCATTTTAAATATTGTTACGACATACGCTTGGACAGGCTCTCCGTTTGTTGTTCCTTCAGCTTGCGCCAAGGCGGGTGTTTTAGCCATGACTAGATCTTTAGCAGTAGAGTGGGGCAAATTTAACATTCGATTTAATGCAATTGCTCCCGGTCCTTTCCCCACAAAAGGTGCATGGTCAAGACTCATGCCCCCAGGTTTTGAGGAATTTGAAAACTCAATGAAAGAAAAAATCCCTATGAAACGTTTTGGAGAAAGACATGAGCTTGAAAACCTAGCCTCATATTTAATGTCTGATGGTTCTGGATATATTAATGGAGAGGTTGTGACTATTGATGGAGGGGAATGGCTTGCGGGAGCTGGAGAATTTAGCGATCTCTCAAAAATCCCCTATTCTCTTTGGGAAGAAATGTCAAAAATAAGAAAAGAAAAAAAATAATGTTTCTTCAAAATAAAACAGCAATTATTTCAGGAGGGTCTAAAGGAATTGGCCTGGAAATAGCAAAAGCTTATGCTCGTAATGGTGCAAATGTTGTTATTTGTAGCAGAAAAAAAGAAAATTTGGATGTAGCATTAGAAAGTGCGAGCAAAGAGGGTGTTTCATTAAATATCATCACATGCGATACAGCGGAAAGTAATTCAATTAAGGAAGTCGTTGATTTCACCTTAAGAAAATTTAGCTCGATTGATATTTTGGTCAACAATGCAGCTGCTAGCCCATATTTTGGTCCTATTATGAAATCAACAGGAAAAGACTGGGATAAAGTTTTCAAGGTAAACGTACATAGCTATTTTGAATTTGCTCAACAATGTTTCCCAACAATGAAACAAAAAAAATATGGAAAGATTATTAATATAGGATCGGTTGCAGGAAAAACTCCGATGGAAGGCTTGGGAATATATAGCATTTCTAAGTCTGCAGTAATGATGCTCACGAAAGTGTTAGCTAAAGAATTAGCTCCTGACAATATTCATGTCAATGCTATACTTCCGGGAGTAATAAGGACAAATTTTAGCAAGGCACTTTGGGACAATGAAGAAATTTCTAATGAATTATTAAAAATAATTCCTCAGGGCAGGATAGGTGAACCAAAAGATATTGTTGGAATTGCGTTATATTTGGCAAGTGAAAGATCCAACTTTATTACTGGATCTTTATTTTCTATTGACGGAGGGCTAACAACTTAAGTTTGTTTAAGCCAACTAAATAAATCTCTAATATTTTTAAAAACTGGCGAACCAGTATTTTTTAATCTTTCATAATCGTTATGACCATTCAGAACCAAAGCACAGTCAATACCAAGAGCTTTCGAAACATTAAAATCGAGCATACTGTCGCCAATGATGATAGTTTCTTCTAGAGGGACTTCAACATATGAAAGCAACTCTCTTCCTTCGTATTCTTTTCCAAATCCTGAAGGAGTATTTTGTAAACCCACAATATTGTCAATAAAAGGTTCAAGAGAAAAAAATGAAACTTGCTCAACAAGCTTGTTTTGCATGGTGGCAGACAAGATGCTTTGAGTTATTTTTAATGATTTTATTGAAGAAATTGTTTCTTTGGCATATGGCTGAAGAGCAAGAGTTTTAAAATTTTTTTCAAAGTTTTTATGAAACTCCACATTTGAATCCTCAAAGGATTCTTTTTCAAAATCAAATCCTATGTTTTCATAAAAAGATTTGATTGGAAATAAAAATTTTTTTTTATAGTCCTCAATAGTAATAGCAGGGATGCTTCTTTTTTCTAGAGAAAGGTTTAAGATCGTCACACACAACCTTAGGTCGTTTAACAATGTACCATTCCAATCCCATATTATATGATTATATTTCATGGTTATGAAACTAGATAAAAAAATAAACTATTTAAAGGAAAGACTTGATGTAGAAAGCCTGCCCGGATGGGAAGCTCAAAAAAAAATGGCTGCTATTCCAATTGACACATATACAGAAAATTTTTTTCTCAATCCTAAAGATTATAAAAAGGCAGGAGTTGCAATTATTCTTTTCAATTTTGAACAAACAATAAAATTTTATTTAACTAAACGATCAGATAGCTTAGAGCATCACAAGGGGCAAATTTCTTTCCCCGGGGGTTCCGTTGATGGCAAAGAGTCAATCCTGATGACAGCAGCCCGAGAGGCAGAAGAAGAAATAGGGGTCAAGCGACATCAAATTGAATATATTGGATCTCTCTCGCCACTTTATATTCCTGTATCAGGCTATAAGATTTTTCCTTCAGTTTGGTTTGCAGGCGTTAGACCAAAAGTAAAACTAAATCCAAAAGAAGTATCTGATATTTTTGAAATAGAAGTTGATGAAGTTTTAAATGAAGAAATTTTTTCGCATAAGAAAATTTCATTTAATTCAAAAGTTTTTAATGCGCCAGCATTTCAATTTAAAGATTGCTTAGTTTGGGGAGCTACAGCTATGATTCTTTCTGAACTTAAAGAGATTTTAAGAGAGATCTAGTTCGTAATTACAGTTTGAACATTTAACTTGACCCTTTTTTGAAACATCTTCAAAACAAGAAGGGCAAGAGTCATTATTAATCGGATTATTTTTTTGAATTTTTTGTGGAATAGCAGATGCTTGGGACCAAAGATATGATACACTGGCAAAAGTTAGTAAGTATGCAATAGCTTCAATTGCACTTGGATTACCATTGTAACCGAAAAGACCCTTTGCAAAAACTCCTATAGTGCTTTTTTCATTGAGTAGATAATTTATATCCCAAATTGGACCGTAATATGGGACCAAGCCAGCTTCTTCAAATTCATGAATACCATAAGATACTAAGCCAGCTGCAACAAAAATAAGCAATACTGATGTTATATTGAAAAATGTTTTAAGTGGGACCCTTTTACCCTGAATAAAAATTGAATAACCTATAATGATCGCAATTAATATCCCAACTAAAGAGGAGATAATAGACAGGTTACTGTCTTTAATAAATATACCATAAAGAAATAAAACAGTTTCTATTCCTTCTCTGAAAACAGATACAAAAGCCAATAAAAACATGCCTCTTGCTGCATTTTTTTTATTTTCTATCACAGCTGAAGCTTGATTTTCGAGACTTTCAGAAACATTCTTATTTCTTGCCATCCAAACAATCATTGAACTAAGAAGTACAGCAGCAACAATCATAACAACACCTTCAAAAATTGCTTCAGTTTTTCCAGTAAAACCGCCTAAAACTAATTGAAAGAAAATTGCAAAAACAATGCTTGCAACAATCGCAGAAGTTAGTCCTCCGAAGACACTGGTTTTTAGATAGTCCTTACCTGTCTTAGCTATAAAAGTGAATAGAATACCTATAATTAAAGCAGCTTCTAAAGTTTCTCTAAAAGTTATTAAAAGTTCAGCCATTGAGAACGGAATATATGTTAAAAAAATATTTTTAGAAAGATTTATTGAGAATTAGTCTCAATTATTCAACTATCATGTATCCTCTCATAGACATTGCATGTGCAATAAAAGTGCAAACATAGAGATATTTTCCAGGTTTTTTGGGGGCAATAAACTCTAAAACAGTCTCTTCTTGTTTATCAATTAAAGAAGAAAAAGCCAAAATTCTACCATCTGGGTAAGGGTTTCCTCCGTTACCTTCAGCTAGTTTGATAATTTGCATTGCTGCAGAATCATCATTAAAAATAACTATGTTGTGTTTCATGTCTCCTTGGTATTCTAAAGGAGTATTGTTTTTTAAAATTATTTTTACAGGTGCGCCAGCTTTTACAGTAAACTCATTGAGATCATATTTCATTTCAGATCCCAACGATCCTATATTGATGATTTGTGGCTCAGAGCTTGCTCCACCACATGCCACAAAAAATAGTATCACTACTATAGATATCCATTTTTTCATATTGTTTTTCTCCTAAATATTCTTGGAATTATTGAATTTGAATTTTGCATATACTCTTTATACCCAGGCTTGCTTAACGCTAATGCGCTGTCCATAATTGGGCCAGTAATTTTATAAAAGATTAAACCCATTAGCAACGGACTTATTGCGCTTATTGCTATAAAAAGAAAATTTTTACTAGAAACACTAAAAAGAAAAATACTAACCCAGACCATTAAATCGCCGAAATAGTTTGGGTGTCTAGAAAACTTCCATAAACCCGATTGTATAATCTTCCCTTTGTTCTCAGGATTTTTACGAAATTGTATTAATTGAATATCACTAATTGATTCCCATAAAATTCCAAAAATAAAAAAACTACATAATCCAATTTTTTCTAAGCTACTGAAATAAGCAGTATTTAAATAGCCAAAGTAAATTGAAACACCTATAAGGGTTGCAAGAGATCCTTGCAATATAAAAACTCTAAATAAACTAATAATCCAATATTGTTTTCCGCCCTCTTTTCTCCATTCAACATATCTAAAGTCCTCTCCATGTCCAATATTTCTTATCCCAATATGAAAAGCAAGACGCAATCCCCATATTGTTATAAACGCTAATAGCCACTGACCTCTTTCATTGTTTTCAACCTCCATTAAACTAAATAAAGATGATGCTAATACTATAAATGCTGGACCCCAAAAAATATCCACTATGCTGGCATCTTTTGCTAGCAGGCTTAAAATCCATAAGGATGTCATAAAAAGTAAAACGAAAAAGTACCCTATAAGCAAGTGATGATTCAGTAGAATTTGATTTTCTGGCGTTGATATGTAGGAAATGATTGTAATAATTAGTGCAAGAAATAAAATAAATGTCAAAATATTTTTCATGATTTAATACCTGAGTATTTCAATGTTGTTTCCCGACTTGTCTTTAACATAAACAGAAACTGATCCATCACGATGTTTAACTGGGGTACCATAGTCTTCAACATTCGATTTGAGAATAGCAAAATGAAACGGGTGTTGTTCAGGCAATACAAGTGCGAGCTTCACATTTTCAAATTCTAGCATTGCCCATGAATCGTCTTGGTAAAGAACAGCGCAATTAAATTCTTTCAAATACCAGTTAACAGACTGGCTAATGTTATCAGTACATATTGCCAAATGATCTATAATATCTTTTTTTTTCATGAATTTGATTTTGAAATTTAATAAATCCTTATGTATTTTGATACAAGATATGAATGATAAAATTCCAATTTTCCCATTACCGCTTGTAGTTTTACCAGGCGAAAAAATTCCCCTACATATTTTTGAAGAGAAATACAAAAAAATGATTGAATATTGCTTAAAAAACGATAAAAAATTTGGAATTGTAAATACAAAAAATAATGATTCCCTCATTTTTGGTTGCACGGTTTCTATTGAAAAAGTTTTTAGTGAAGATCAATCTACGGGTGAATATGATATTATTGTTGCCGGAGAAGAGCGCTTTATTGTTAAAAGCTATAATCATTCAAAGTCTTTCAAAGAAGCTTATGTCACCATATGGGAAGACAGCGATATTTTCCATGATTCTAACAGTTTGCAAAAAACAAACGCGCTTTTTT
>JALRJJ010000120.1 GCA_023255095.1 bacterium | reverse complement strand
TCAATCCATAAAGGATTTCAATATGCTCTTTATAAAAACAAGAAAAATAAACTCTTTGATGTTCCCAGTAAGATATAATTTTTTTTAAACATTTTTTTTAAATATTTTATAATTCTATTATGTATAACAAAAAATCACGAGAACAACTTTTAAAGGAATATCAAAAGGAGACCTTTCTCCGAAAGACGGTATCCTTTTATAAATATTGTACAATTAAAAATCCTCAAGAGTATCGTGATTCTTTATATCAGTCTTTTGAACAACTCAATATTTTTGGTCGAATTTATGTAGCTAATGAAGGGATTAATGCGCAGATATCCGTTCCAGAAAATACTTTTGAATTATTTCTTTCTACTATAAATCAGGACCCAATTTTACAAGCTATCCAACTGAAGTTTGCCGTTGAAGATGGTCTTTCTTTTCTGAAACTGAAAGTTATAGTTAAAAAAGAGATTGTAGCTTATGGTATTAAGTCTCATGAATACGATATGAATCACACAGGAAAACATCTAACCCCTGTGGAATACAATCAATCCATCCAAGAGAAGGATTCTGTTATTGTCGATATGCGTAATTATTATGAAAGTGAAGTGGGGCGTTTTCAAAATGCCATTACTCCTGATGCACACTTTTCCAAAGAATTACTTCCTATGGTAGCAAACCAGTTAGCAGGTCAAGAAGACAAGAAAATTCATTTGTATTGTACGGGTGGGATTCGCTGTGAAAAAGCCAGTGCCTATTTAATCCAAAAAGGATTCAAAGAGGTATATCAATTAGGAGGCGGAATCATTCAATACGCTCAAGATCAAAAAAAATATGGTTTTAAGTCACAATTTATCGGTAAAAATTTCGTCTTTGATGACCGTATGAGTGAACGAATCACAGAACATGTTCTAGCGCATTGCCATCAATGTGGCACTAAGGCTGATTCGCATAAGAACTGCGCGAATCAAACCTGTCATTTATTATTCATTCAGTGTGAGAATTGCGCACAAAACTATCAGGATTGTTGTTCAAAATCTTGCCAAGAATTTGTATGCTTACCGAAAGAAGAGCAACTCAAAAATAGAGAATTTGAAAATAAAAGACTTACATCCTTAAAATTATCCACTAAATTCAGACCTAAATTAAAAGGATTACAAAAAAATGCAGTTTGAAGAACAAATCAGTAAGCTTTCAAAATGGAATTTGTCCAAAAAACAAAATCCATCTTTGATTGAGAAAATATTTTTAAACCCAGTAATTTTAATTTTATTTGTCATTGCTTTGTTATTGAGCACGACTTTTAATTCAAAAAATACGATTTCTGATGCCGAAATCGCCTTAAGTAATTCAATGGTCTATTTCGAAAGAGGGGATTTTGACAATGCTGCACTACAGTTATCTTCCATTATCAATCAATATCCTCGCTCTTCTCAGGCGCTCCAAGCCTCTTTTTATTTAGGTAGAATTAGTTTTATCAATGGGGAGAATGAGGAAGCAATTTCATATCTTGTATCCTCAGCTGGAAAATTAGATTATGATGTTTTAAACAAAGAAGCTTATTTGATTTTAGGACAGATTGCCCCGACTTCAAATGAGGCAATCAAATATTTTGATACTGCTTTAAGATTTACTAATTCTGAAAATGAGATTGCCTTTATCACTATCTATAAAGCAAAAAGATTAGCTCAAGATGGGAGTATTGCTGAGGCAAAAAGCGTTCTGGATTCCTTAGACATTTCTGATATTTCCTATCGTGAGTTATACGAAGAAGTCTATGGATACGTTGTTTCTCAATCCTAAGAAAGATTTCTCTATCTTTTTAAGGTTAAATTAAATATATTTTATGGTGTTTGAATGGGCTACGGCCCATTTTTTTATATTTAAATGAAAGGTTTGAAATGATTAATAGAGAATTGATTGATATTTTTATTGAACTGGCTCGCGAAAAAAATATTGAGAGATCAGAGTTGGGTACCATTATCGAACAGTTATTTTTATTTATTATTGAAAAAGAAACTGGTGAAGCAGATAATTGTAGTGTAATTGTCAATTTAGATAAAGGTGAAATAGAAATTTATGTCGAAAAGACCATCGTTGAAAACGTCGATGATGACCATTTTGATATTTCACTCGAGCGCGCCATCGAATTGGAACCAGATTTAGCGGGTGAATTGAAACTTGGAGATACTTTTGTGGAAGTCATCGATCCAGCTCGTTTTGGTAGAAGACTGGTTGCGAATGCCCGTCAGTTTTTAAACAAAAGAACTCGTGAAGTACAACAGCAGTACATTTATGAAGATTATGTCCAACGTATCGGGGAAGTTATTATTGGTACTGTACATCAAGTTCATCGAGAAAATACCTTTGTTAATATTGAACATACAGAATTGAGAATGCCTAGAAATGAGCAAATCTTTTCCGAGCGTTTTCGTCGAGGAGATACGATCAGAGCTTTAGTAAAATCCGTGGATGTGACTTCTAAAGGTCCTGATATCATTATTTCTAGAAGCGATGATATGTTTTTATATAAACTATTTGAAATGGAAGTTCCAGAAATTGAAGATGGAATTATTGAAATCAAAGGCATTGCCAGAAAACCTGGAGAAAGAAGTAAAATTATTGTTCATTCTTTAGATAAAAGGATTGATGCTGTAGGTGCTTGCGTTGGGATGAGAGGGAGTCGAATCCAATCAGTGGTTCGTGAATTGAACAATGAAAAAATTGATATTGTCAATTATTCTGATCAATCTGAAATCTTTATTTCTCGAGCACTTTCTCCTGCAAAACCAATCGACTTATACATTGACGACGAACGCAAGTATTGTGTTGCTATTTTTGAAGATGGTGGTTTGGATAACGCGGTAGGGCGAAGTGGAGTGAATATCAATCTGGCATCAAAGCTGACTGGCTATACCATTGATGCATACACCAAAGATGAGTATGAAGAACTACAACTCCATCAATCTACTACTCTTGAAAGTTTAGGTGGTATCAATAAATCCTTAATCAAAAAACTTAACGATGTACGTATTTTTTCTATTACTGATTTTTTAAATGTAAGGAAATCTGTTTTATCTGATGAAATAGGTTTAAGCTCAGATGAAATTACATCTGTTTTAGAAGTGGTAGACGCTTTTATTGCAGCCAATAAGATTGTTGCGGAGCCTAAGGAAGAAGTTGTAGATATGGATAGTATTCTTCAGGATGCAGAAGAAAATTTGAATGATTCTGAAGAAACTTCTAACAGAATAGATGAACCAGAAATTGATGAGAGAACTACAGAGGAATAATGTCTGATTCCATACGAATATTTCAATTAGCCAAAGAGCTCAACATTTCTCATAATGATATTGTTGAATTTCTTAAGCAAAAAGGCGTTGATGTTTCAAGTCATATGTCTCCAATTGATGGAAGAACACAGCAAATCGTTTATACTGAATTTGCTAAGGATCGTCAACTAGCTGAAAGAGATCGAAAAGAACAAGTTCGTAAAGAAATTCATGATTCTAGAGTAGTCATGAAATCAAAATCAGTGAAAAATTTGAAAATTCTTTCCGTACAAGAAGAAAAAGAACTGCAAAAAAATAAACCTAAAGTTGAACTAGAATCACCTATAGATTCTACTGAACCTACTGGAGATAAATCTGAAAAAACTTCTATTAAGTCTCCGAAAAAGAAACTTCGTAAAATATCTTTAAGAGAACCTGAATCTCCAAAAGAAAAAGAGGAAAAGCGCTCGGATAAAAAAGATAAAAAAGGTGAAAAATCAGCTATTCAACGATTAAAGAAAAATCTAGCTTCAATTGAAACCTCTCCCAAAAAGAAAAATTATAAGAAATTCAAAAAAGACTCTAAAAGCTTAGATGAAAATACAGTATTTGAAATTGCTGAATTTTCAAGTATCAGTGAAATCGCGAAGGTTTTCGATGTTTCAACTAGTGAATTAATAGGGAAATGTTTACAGTTAGGTATTCTGGCTACAGTCAACCAACGTCTAGAATGGGATGTTATTGAATTAATCGCTGACGAATATGGTGTAGCAGTTAAAAAGTACGAAGAAATGGTTGATGATCTTTTTGTCACATCCCATTCAGATGAAGAACTTAAATCTGCTACTTCAAGAGCTCCAGTGGTGACTATTATGGGGCATGTGGACCATGGAAAAACTTCAATTTTAGACTTTATTCGTGAAACTAAGGTGGCTGCAGGGGAATCCGGAGGGATTACTCAGCGTGTAGGTGCTTATCATGTTCTTCATAATAATCAAAAAATTACCTTTTTAGATACCCCAGGACATGAAGCCTTTACCGCTATGCGTGCTCGAGGAGCTCAATCAACCGATATTGTTATTTTAGTTGTTGCTGCGGATGACAGTGTGATGCCGCAAACGATTGAAGCGATAAACCATGCAAAAGCTGCCAATGTTCCCATTGTCGTTGCGATAAATAAAATTGATAAACCTGGCGCAAATCCTGATGTAGTTAAAAGAGAACTTTCCGAAAAAAATGTCTTAGTTGAAGAATGGGGAGGAAAAGTTCAAAGTGTTAACACTTCAGCCAAAACTGGTGAGGGAATTGATGCTTTAATGGAAGCCATTCTATTGGAGGCGGAAGTATTAGATTTAAAGGCGAACACTGAAGTTGAATGTAAAGGGATAGTGATTGATTCTAGGCTAGATAAAGGTTTGGGTCCAATTGCAACTGTGTTAATCCAAAAAGGAACCTTAAAGATTGGAACCGCTTTTATCTGTAATAATTCCTCTGGAAAGGTTCGAGCAATTATGACAGAGAATAACGAACGAATTAAGGTTGCAAAACCATCAGATGCTGTTCAAATCTTAGGTTTTGACCAAGTACCTCAAGCAGGAGACATTTTTGCTGAAGTTCAGAATGAATCTGATTTAAAGAAAATTGCTGGAGAGCGAAAACGTATTAAAAGAGAAATTGATCTTCAAATGATGCGTAAAACTACTTTGGATACTTTATCAGCACAAATCAAAGAAGGTAGTATTAGCACATTAAATGTTATTATCAAGGCGGACTCAGATGGTTCTATAGAAGCGATTATCCAAAGTCTTGAAAAGATTAAAAATGAAGAGGTAGGAGTTTCAGTCGTACACAAAGGGGTGGGTAATATTTCGGACTCAGATGTTTTATTAGCACAAGCTTCCAAAGCAATCGTGATTGGTTTTGCTGTCCAAGTTTCTTCCGATTCCAAATTGTTAGCTAGTCAGAACGATGTGGAAATTCGTACCTATTCAGTTATTTATAAGTTAGTAGAAGAAATTAGCTTAGCTGTTGAAGGGTTATTAACCCCAGATGTAATAGAAGATGTGGTTGGTCAGGCGGTTGTGAAAGAGTCATTCAAGATTCCAAAGATTGGTTTTATCGCAGGTTGTCAAGTTGAGTCTGGTCAAATTAAGCGCGATTGTTTTGTACGTCATGTTCGTGATGGAGAAATACTGGTTACTAAATCAACAATTTCATCATTAAAACGATTCAAAGATGACGTCAATACTGTTGAGTCTGGTATGGAATGTGGGATTGCCGTGGAAGGCGTCAACAAGTATGAACCAGGTGACCAAATTGTTGCATATAAGATTCGCGAAGTAAAACGTAAGTTAAACTAAAATTGAATAACAAGCCATTTTCTCGAGGTGAAAGAGTTGAAAAACAACTTTTGAAGGTTGTTAATGAACTTATTTTACATGAAATCGATATCCGTAAACTCGGGTTTATCACATTTTCGACTGTTAAGGTCACTTCAGATCTAAAACATGCTAATATCTTCTTTTCTGTAATTAATCCCAGCAGAACCGTTGAGTCCATTGCTAAAAACTTAAATGAACTTGTTCCTTTATTCCGAAAATCTCTTTCTCGAACCATTAAATTGAAAACCGTACCAACCTTAAAGTTTTTTTATGACGATTCTTTTGAACAATTTCAAAAGATTAACGAATTAATGAAAAAAATTTAAGAAATGCTGGCTAATATTTATAAACCGAAAGACTGCAGTTCATTTACAGTTGTTAAACAGATTAAAAAAATTACCAAGCAAAAAGTTGGACATGCTGGAACCTTAGATCCTTTTGCAGATGGTGTATTGTTGATCGGAATAGGAACATCTACCAAACTGCTAACTAAAGCGATTCAATTCGATAAATCTTATCAAGCAACAGTAAAGCTTGGTCAAAAAACTGATAGTATGGACTTGACTGGAACCATTACTGATACTGCTGCTATTCCCAGTATTTCTCAAGAAGTCCTAAAAAAACAAACGAAAGAATTTATTGGAGAGCAACTTCAACGAACTCCTATGTTTTCTGCTCGAAAAATTGATGGAGTACGTTTGTATAAATTGGCTAGAAAATCTATTGAAATTAAAACCAATCCAAAGATGGTTACTATTTTCGATTTAGATTGTTCAATCAGTCACGACATCATTGAAATGAATGTTACATGTTCTTCAGGGACTTATATACGTGTTTTAGCTGAAGACTTGGCTGATAAGTTGGGTACAGTGGGTCATTTAACCCATTTAACGAGAACTTCGATCGGCGAATATTCTTTAAAAGATTCAATGACTATTGATAAATTTGAGGAACTATGGAAATCATTAAATCGTTAAATCAAAAAAATTTCAAGGGATGCCATTTAACAATTGGAAATTTCGATGGTATTCATAGAGGACATCGCTTATTAATTGAGCAACTAGTGTCCGAAGCTCATGTGGAGAATAAAGCTTCATTGTTATTAACTTTTGATCCGAATCCTCGATATTTTTTTGGTGATACTGAATCCTCAACCTTAACAGATAATCCCCTAAAATATCAATTATTAGAAGAATTTGGCCTAAATTATGTAATTGAAATGACCTTTGATCAACGATTTTCGAAAATGTCAGCTGATCAATTTTTACAAGAAATTATTCTTAATCAAATTAACCCTTCTTCCGTTGTTATTGGTGAGAATCATACTTTTGGATACAAAAAAGAGGGGACCGTTTCAACTATGAAGAAATTTTGTCTTTTACATCAGATTAATTTTTCTCAAAGAGAAATGTTTGTTATAGATGATAATGTTGTTTCAAGTTCTTCAATTCGTTCAGAGATTAAAAAATCTAATTTTACAAACGTCAATCGATGGTTGGGGAGACCTTATGGTTTTTGGATCGAATCCACTAGTGAGAATCGTTATTATCCAGTATGTTCACAGCAGCTTCTTCCTAATAGTGGAGTATATTTAATTGAGATTTTAAAGGATAATTTAACACTTCCAGCTGTTCTGAAAATTGTAGAAAACAAGGAAAAAAAAATAATGATGGAACTTCAAAGAATAAATGATAAATTGGACCACAATTTTGATAAGAAAATATTTGTACAATTTCTTAAGCAAGTCAGCGATATCAATGAAGTATCTCTGAGTCAAATTAAGTAGAATTGTTTAGAAGAATATAGAAGTTTTAAGAGGTAAAATGAAGTATAGTAAAGAAATAAGTGAATTACTGAAAGACGCTGGTATAGATGCTACCAACGTTGGGAGTTCAGAATCACAGGTTGCATTGTTAACAGATCGTATTAAGAGTTTGACTGAACACTGTAAAGTAAATAAAAAAGATGTGCACTCAAGACACGGTTTAGTCAAATTAGTAGCTCAACGTAAAAAATTATTAAAATATTTACGCAAAACCAATATGGAGTCTTACGGCGAATTGTTAGATAAATTAGCAATCCGTGGTATTTAAGTATCTATGATTTTTGTTGAAAAATTAATCGCAGGAAGACTCATGAGAATTGAGTCTGGTCAAATAGCTCGTCAAGCAGGTGGTTCTGTTCTTATCAAATATGGTGATACCTCAATTTTAGCCACAGCTTGTGCATCAGCGAAGCCACTTGAAGGAATCGACTTTCTACCAATGCAAGTCGAATATCGTGAAAAACATTATGCCGGAGGGAAAATACCTGGAGGATTCTTTAAACGAGAAGCAAAACCAACCGATGCGGAAGTTTTAATTTCCCGTTTGACAGATCGTCCAATTCGTCCATTAATTCCCAAATCTTATAGTCATGAGTTACAAGTAATGTTAACAACTTTGTCCTATGATTTTGAAAACACTCCGGATGTGATTGCAGCAGTAGGAGCATCAGCTGCATTATTATTGTCTCCAGTACCTTTTTCTGAACCTTTGGCTTCTGTGAAGATTGGTTACATTGATGGAGAATTTATTTTAAATCCAACCGCAGAACAGATGAAGACTTCCGATTTAGATTTGATAGTCTCTGGTGTTAAAGATAAAATTTGTATGATTGAAGGTGGATCAAATTTTGTTCCTGAGAAAATCATTCTTGAGGCTTTAAATGTGGCTATGAATGGAATCAACGAAATTGTGGACTTACAACTAGAACTAGCTGATGCCTTTGATAATTCTTATCAAGTGGTTGAAAAAGAAACTTTATCGAAAGATATTGAATCTGATCTTACTTCGAAATATCAAGAACGTATCAATAGCATTTTTGATTTAGACACTAAACAAGAACGAGATGATGCCTACAATGCTATTGAGGACGAAGCTGTTCTTTCTTATGAAGAAGAGGAAGAGACGCAAAAGCACGTCAAAGCATTTATCAAAGAAATGTTTAAATCAACGGTTCGTCAAAATGTTTTAAAAAATAAAACGAGAGTTGATGGAAGAAAATTAGATGAAATACGTCCAATTACTATTGTTCCATCGATTCTTCCTCGTGTGCACGGTTCTGCATTATTCACCCGCGGTGAAACTCAAGCAATTGCTGTAACGACTTTAGGTTCAAGTAAAGATGAACAAATTATAGATTCCATGTCAGATGATTATAAAAAATCATTTCTATTACATTATAATTTCCCGCCTTATTCAGTTGGAGAAACTGGTAGAATTGGATTCACTGGTCGTCGTGAAATTGGCCATGGCCATTTAGCTGAAAGATCCTTAAAACCCATTTTGCCTCCTTCGGAAGAATTTCCCTACACTATTCGTATTGTTTCTGAGATTACCGAATCGAACGGCTCATCTTCGATGGCGTCTGTATGCGGCGGTTCATTATCGCTTATGAATGCTGGAGTGCCTATTAAAGAACATGTTGCTGGAATTGCTATGGGTTTGATTCTTGAAGGAAAAGACTATGCAGTTTTAAGTGATATTTTAGGAACTGAAGACTTTCTAGGAGATATGGATTTTAAAGTTGCTGGTACTAGAGATGGTATTAGTGCTATACAATTGGATTTAAAAGTGCCTGGTTTATCTATG
>JALRJJ010000100.1 GCA_023255095.1 bacterium | reverse complement strand
TAGCTACCCTTATATCACTGAAGTTTATATATTACTTATCATTAAATCTTAATTTTTACCTCCTTCTTTTTTTAATATTGGTTTGCTTTATTATTAAGTACAACCCATTTATTTTTTTCTTAAAAATAAAATATTTCCTTGTGAGTATCTTTATTATCTTTCCTCTATCAGTCCCGGGGGAAATAGTGACTCAGTTTTATAATTTTTCGGTCACGTACGATGGATTTTATGTTGGACTAAAACAATCATTGCTCTTAATGAATATCTTTTTAGTTGCAAAAATTTATTTAATAAAAACTCAAGAAATAGAGGTGGTAAATTCAATCATGTATTTTATCTACCCATTTAAATATGTGGGTTTGAACGTTAATAAATTGTATAAGATAATAATTTTGACTTTTAGTTATTTCAGACTGTTTTCTAGGAAAAAATTTAATTACAAAAGCCCTGTAAATTCTTTTAAAAATTTTTTATTTTCTCAAGAAAATTTGAAAGTCAGGATAGATACATTTGAACTGAATCATTATGGCTATTTTTTTGTTTTTTGTTATTTATTAGTTTTATTTATCGCATGAGAATTGCTGCTATCGTCGAATACTTAGGAACCAGTTATGCTGGTTTTCAAATTCAGCCCAATCAGAACACCATACAATTGTGCATACAAAATGCTTTATCAAAGATTGCTAACCATGATGTCAAGATTGAAGCTTCAGGGAGAACTGATGCTGGTGTTCATGCGCTTGGTCAAGTATTTCATTTTGATACAGAATCACAAAGGCCTTTAAGCTCATGGAAAAAGGGAGCTAATTCTTTTTTGCCTCATGATATTTCTATCAAATGGGTCTCAGAAGTTGATGAGAATTTTCATGCACGATTTAACGTCATTGAGAGAGAGTATCAGTACCTGCTTCACCATAATGAAACACCTTCAGCCATTTGGCATCAAAAGGCTGGTCATTATAGCTATGAAATAAACTTTAAACTTCTTGATAAAGTATTAAGAGAATTTATTGGTAAACATGACTTTAGTAGTTTCCGATCCAGTGAGTGTCAATCAAAAAAGCCAGAAAGAATTATGCACGGTGCGTGCTATCAAAAAAAAGATAATTTTATCCTTTTTAAATTTACTGCCAATGGTTTTCTTCATCACCAAATTAGAAATATGATGAGTGTCATTCTAGATATCGTTTCAGGAAAAAAGCCATTGGATTATGTACAATATCTATTTGAGGTAAAGGATAGAACGAAGGCATCGAATACATTTTCACCAAATGGTCTTTACCTAACCAACATTAAGTATGAAAAGAAATTCAAGATAGTTGATTTAAAAAATACAATCATTATATGAATAACGTAAAAGTAAAAATATGTGGTATCACCAATTGCGATGATGCAATAAATGCTAGTAATGCAGGCGCAGATGCAATTGGTTATGTTTTTTATAAAGACAGCCCAAGATTTTGCTCGATTGAACAGGCAATCCAAATTAATCGAACACTTCCTCCTTTCATTACAAAAGTTGGATTGTTTGTGAATCCTGAAGCCGAATTTGTTCGTTCAGTAATTTCTGAAAATGTTATAGATATCATTCAATTTCATGGATCTGAAACCCCTGAATTTTGTTCTTCATTTAAGTTTCCTTTTTTTAAAGTTATTTCTGTCAAAAAAGATACAAATATTGAAAAAATATGTGATGATTTTGTTGACGCATCAGCAATTCTGCTTGATACTTTTGATACAGATCACTTTGGCGGTACAGGTAAGTCTTTTGATTGGTCCCTAATTCCAAGAAATTTAAAAAAACCAATTATAATTGCAGGGGGGTTGACGCCTGATAATGTATCAACTCTCATAAAAGAATACCAACCCTACGCGGTTGATGTAAGTGGCGGGGTAGAAAGTGAAACGAAAGGTAAAAAAAGCGAAGAGCTTATGAAACAATTTATTAAGGTTGTGAAAAATGGATAATTATAATTTCCCTGATCAAAATGGTCACTTTGGTCCCTATGGCGGTACGTTTGTAGCTGAGACATTAATTGAGGCACTTGATGAACTTAAAGAAATGTATAACCAGTTTAAGGACGATAAAGAGTTCTTAAATGAATTTCATCACGACTTAAAGCATTTTGTTGGCAGACCGAGCCCAATTTATTTTGCTGAGAGATTAACTCATAAAATAGGCGGTGCAAAAATTTACTTCAAAAGAGAAGACCTTAACCACACAGGTGCTCACAAAGTGAACAATACTGTTGGACAGGCTTTGTTAGCAAAAAAAATGGGTAAACCCAGGGTTATTGCTGAAACTGGAGCAGGTCAACATGGGGTGGCGACAGCCACTATTGCAGCTCGTCTTGGTCTTGAGTGCGTAGTATATATGGGCGCTGAAGACGTTAAAAGACAAAGCCCGAATGTATATAGAATGAAATTATTGGGAGCTAAAGTAGTACCTGTCGAGAGTGGATCGAAAACTCTTAAAGATGCGCTTAATGAAGCACTTAGAGACTGGGTAACAAATGTCAGCAATACTTTTTATATCATAGGTACAGTAGCTGGCCCTCATCCATATCCAATGATGGTCAGAGACTTCAATTCTGTTGTTGGAAAAGAGGCTATTGGACAAATGGATGAATTAGAGGGTAAACAGCCAGACGCAGTTGTTGCATGCGTTGGTGGCGGTTCAAATGCTATGGGTATTTTTTATCCATATATTCCATATAAAGAAACTAGATTGATTGGTGTTGAGGCAGCTGGACATGGTATTGAGACAGGTAAACATGCGGCTCCATTAACTGCAAATAGTCCAGTAGGAGTCCTTCATGGAAACAGAACTTACATGATGCAAAATGAAGAGGGACAAATCATAGAGACACATTCTGTATCAGCAGGTTTAGATTATCCGGGTGTTGGTCCAGAGCATTCATGGCTAAAAGATACTGGCAGAGCTGAGTATGTGGCCGTGAATGATGATGAAGCTCTGGCAGCCTTCCATAATCTTTGTAAAACAGAGGGTATTATCCCTGCACTCGAGACAAGCCATGCTATTGCTTATGCAGAAAAATTGGCCAAAGAGCTTCCTAAAGACAAAACTATTTTAGTCAACCTTTCTGGAAGAGGTGATAAAGACATCAATACAGTTGCTAACATTGCTGGTATAAAAATTTAGAATCATGAGTAGAATTTCAAAAACATTTTCATTATTAAAGTCAAATAATAAAAAAGCACTAATTCCTTTTATCACTGCTGGTGACCCATCTGTCGAAATGACAAAAAAAATTCTTCATCAACTGGTAGAGTCAGGTGCAGATATGATTGAGTTAGGCATTCCATTTTCGGACCCAATGGCTGATGGACCTGTGATTCAAAGAGCAAGCGAAAGGGCGCTCGCAAACAATGTTGGAATAAGAAAAACATTTGAAATTGCTAAAGAATTTAGAAATACTGATCAAGATACCCCTCTTATCTTAATGGGTTACGCCAATCCTATTGAGGCTATTGGGTTTGATGAATTTTTAAGATTATGTAAAGAGGCTGATGTAGATGGAATTATTACAGTCGATTATCCTCCGGAAGAGTCAAAAGAGTATGTTGGCAAGCTTAAAGAAAATGACATTGATGCCATATTTTTGTTAGCACCAACGACTGAGAAAGAAAGAATTCAACAAATCATAAAACAAGCTACTGGTTTTTTATATTATGTTTCTTTAAAGGGGGTAACTGGAGCGCAAAATATCGATATCGATCAAGTGAAACATCGTGTAGCTGAAATTAAGTCGTTGACGGATTTACCAGTTGGTGTTGGTTTCGGGGTAAGGGATCCAGAAACAGCAAAAGCTGTTGCCAGCTTTTCTGACGCTATTGTCATTGGCAGCAGGATTATTCAAGAGATTGAAAAATCCAATGAAAATAATATGTTGGAAAATATTTCAAAGATTATTAAATCTATTCGCGAGGTCATTTAAATGAGTTGGTTAAAAAACGTCATTCCTCCTAAAATTAAAAGAATTGTTGGCGCAGAAAAAAAGAGAGTACCAGATGGAGTATGGCAGAAGTGCAATTCATGCCAAACAACACTTTACAATAGTGACTTAGAAAAAAATCTTCATGTGTGTCCAAAATGCGATCACCATCATAGACTACCTGCTAGAGAGAGATTAAAGCTACTATTTGATTCCATAGGTCAGCGTGAAATTTTTACAGATATCTTACCGAAAGACCCACTTAAGTTTGTTGATTCAAAACCCTATGATGAAAAACTCAAAGAGGCTCAAGAAAAACATAAAACAGGAGATGCATTAATAGTAATTAATGGAAAAATTGAGTCTTTGAACATAACAGCAGCAGCATTTGAATTTTCTTTCATGGGAGGCTCAATGGGTTCTGTGGTTGGTGAGAAGTTTGTGCGAGCCATTGATTATGCTATTGAAAATAAGACCCCATTTATATGTTTTTCCGCCAGCGGTGGGGCAAGGATGCAAGAGGGTCTTTTTTCTTTAATGCAAATGGCTAAAACTAGCGCTGCATTGACTAAGTTAAATAAAGAGAAAATTCCATTTATCTCAATTTTAACTGACCCAACCATGGGAGGGGTTTCTGCAAGCTTTGCAATGTTGGGTGACATTATTATTGCTGAACCTAATGCCTTAATTGGTTTCGCTGGCCCACGAGTTATTGAGCAGACTGTAAGAGAAAAATTGCCAACTGGATTTCAGAGAGCGGAATTTTTGTTAGAACATGGCGCAATTGATTTTATTGTTGATCGAAGAGAGATGAGAAAATCACTTGTTAACATAATCACCAAACTACATAAATAATTCTTGAAAGAAAAATTAAATCTCCTTCTCAGAAGTTTGGAGACTCGTCATAGTAATCCAATTGATTTATCACTAAAAAGAGTTAAAGAATTTAAACAAAAACTCTCCCTAAAGCCTAAATTTAAAATCATCACAGTTGCTGGAACAAAT
>JALRJJ010000096.1 GCA_023255095.1 bacterium | reverse complement strand
TATTAAAAATAACTTAATTGATACAAAGACTATTATTGTAGATGCCAAGTCTGGTATTAGTGGCGCTGGTAAAAAAAATGATTCTATGTTTTTAATGTCTGAAGCAAGTGAGAATTTTAGTGCTTATGCGATCTCAGGTCATAGACACATTCCTGAAATCGAAGAAAATCTCTCAAACTTATCAAATGATCAGGTGAAAGTTATTTTTATCCCGCATTTAGTCCCTATGATTAGGGGCATTCATGCAACCATTTATGTAGATTGTTTAAATGATTTTGATCCAATAGATATCTTTAATAAATTTTATGTTAATGAGCCATTTGTTGACATCTTAGAAAGCGACAAATGCCCTGACACTAAATCAGTGAGATCTTCTAACCTTTGTAGAATATCGTTCCAAAAAATTGCAGGCACAAAAAAATTAGTATTATTATCTGTTATTGATAATTTGGTAAAAGGGGCTGCTGGGCAGGCGGTTCAGAATATGAATATAATGATGGGAATTGATGAAACAACGGGGCTTAATTTCTTAACTCCTATTTTTCCTTAAGTTGATTATGGCAAACAGAAAAAAATCAATTGTTAATAAAAAGTATAAATTAACATCGGGTAGTCAATGGCCTGTTTATATATTAATCTCTATTTTCTTCTT
Source organism: bacterium (assembly GCA_023255095.1). GTDB lineage: Bacteria > Fidelibacterota > Marinisomatia > Marinisomatales > Marinisomataceae > Marinisoma. The sequence goes on along the minus strand of JALRJJ010000096.1, from coordinate 3,029 downwards.
TGTTACAGGAGCTGGTTTGTCTTACCATCTTCTTAACGCAGGACGTTTAACAGAATTTATCTTAAGGATTGCAGAGCTTGAAAAAGAACTAAGCGGTCTAGAACAAGAGTATGCAGAAATAAATGCTGAGCTTGAAATTAGTAATTTAGCTAAGGATAAGCTACTGCAGGATCTAACTGCCGCTAAAGAGGAAAATAATATTCTTCAGGAAGATGTGCTTTTTTATGAAAAAATTGTTGGTAAAAGGAAAAAATAATGATTTTTGGGCGAAGAAAAAAAATACATATTGATACTTTAATTGATAAAGATATGATTATTCGTGGTGATACTAAGGTCTCTGGTGGCGTTCGTCTAGATGGAAAAATTTACGGTAATTTTACAGTCTCCAATATCGATAATAATGGAATGATTGTGATGGGTTCTGAGAGCCTTGTTAAAGGTAATATTTTATCAAACCATATTATCATTGACGGCAAAGTCATTGGGAATATTAAATCTTCAGAATACATTGAAATTAATTCAAATGCTGAAATACATGGAGATATTGAATACAATAATATTGAGATACATGCGGGCGCTAAAGTTATTGGATCGCTAAAAAAAATGAATCAAAAAGAAATAGGTAAGGTTTTAAAAGATGAACAAGATAAAAATAATTAAAATTTTTTTGGCCATTTTATTTTTTCAATGGGTTTATGCAGCTCAAGGTATTGAAGGCGAATTAAAAAAACTAAATGATCTTATTCAAAATAATAAATTAGAGGAGGCTACAGCCTCATCAAAAGAATTAGAAAAATTATATCCAGGCCATCCTAACTTACTCTTTTTAATAGGTATCATTGAGACCAGAAAAGAAAACTATGATCAAGCCTTGTTAATTTTTAATGACCTGACTGTCAAATATCCAAACTATCCAGAGCCTTATAACAATATGGCGGTTATCTATGCTGAAAGAAATCAGCTGGATGAAGCAATAAAAATTTTAGAAAGAGCAATCAATACGAATAAAAGTTATGCCACTGCATACATTAATCTCGGGGATATTTATTCAAAAAAGGCAGCCGCTGCCTATGGCCAAGTTTTAAAAATTGATGAGAAAAATAAAATTGCACAAAATAAGCTGCAATTAATAGATGAATTTTTTAACTACAAACCCGTGATCTTAGAAAATAAAATTAAGGTTGCTGCTGATAATCAGTCTAACCAAAATGATGAAAAAAATTTAGTTTTAAATCGGGTTGATTTATGGAGGAAGGCTTGGGAAATGCAGGATATGGATAATTATTTTGCATCTTACGCCAATAACTATAAACCATCTGAAGATATCAGTCATGAACAATGGAGAAAACTTAGAAATAGTCGAATTATGAATAAAAATACTATTAGGGTCACCCTAGATCAGATTAGTGCTACAAAAAAAAATGATCAATATTATGTTTCCTTTATCCAGCACTATTCTTCTGGCAAATTTAAAGACTCCTCATCAAAGTTGATAATTCTTCAAAATATTGATCAACAGTGGAAAATTGTTGAAGAGTTAAGTAATTAGTAAGATGATAAATTCAAAAAAATACTTATGCCTATGCCTATTATTTTTATTTATTCATCTACATGCCGATGAATCAAATCCTGAAATATTATTAAAAGAAATTATAGAAAAAATTTCAGAGGCCAATATTGATGAAGCCATAGAACATGTTGACGAATTAATCAAGGCAGAACCAAGCTTCAAAATAGCCTATGTTATCAAGGGCGATCTTCTCATGGCCAAACAATCCAGCCTAAAATACTTTGGCTCAGAAAATTTTATTAATTCAAACGAAATAAATGATTTAAAACTAGAGCTTAACAAACGATTACAAGTTGATCCCTCAGCACACGAGGTGATTGAACAAACTTATTCATACCTTATTAATGACGATACACCTTATTTAATTTATATTGATGTAAAAAATTCTCGACTTTTTCTTTTTGAAAATAATCTTAATTCATTAACGTTTCATTCAGATTACTATATTTCAATTGGTAAAAATGGCTTTGGTAAATTAACTGAGGGAGATAAAAAAACGCCTCTTGGCGTATATTTTCTGAAAGGTGAAATAGATCAAAATTTACCAGATAAATACGGTGACGCCGCATTTGAGTTGAATTACCCAAATAGTTATGATCAATTAAACAAACATACAGGTTATGGCATTTGGATTCATGGCGTACCAAGTGATACATTTTCCAGAGCACCCTACTCAAGTGATGGTTGCATTGCTCTAGCTAATAAGGATTTAAATAATTTAAGGTTTGTTTTAGAAAAGAAGAATATTCCCGTCATTATATCGGATCAATCGTTAAATGATTTAGCTGACAATAATAATGCAGAGCTTGATAATGAAAAGAAAATATTTACTGAAAAATTTAACAGCTGGAGCCAATCATGGCGTTCAATTAATTTTCAAGAATATTTAAATCATTATTCAAATGATTCAACCTACGATTTTAAAAAATATAAACAATGGGTTAAACACAAGAAAAATGTTTTTGAGAATACAAATTTTATAAATTTATCTATAAGTAACTTATCAATTTTTGATTATCCTGGCCAACAAGAAAAAATTTATTTTGTTAAATTTGAACAGACTTATGAGAGTAACTTAGTAAAAAGTACAATGCTAAAACAACAGTTATGGAAACAAACAGAAGATGGATGGAAAATCTTTTTTGAGGGCCGTTTTCATTAAATACATAGCTCACTAATTAATTTGCTTTTGCTTTTGCTAACTAATTTTCTTGCATATTTAATTTTTTGGCTTGATTTGATTAGATCTCCTTTTCCATAGGCCTTTGTGCTTAATAATTCTTCTTCGATTGAAATTTTTTCTGAGCTACAATCAACATTAATAAGCTGAGAGTAAAATTGAGATTTATTTTTTAGTTCATAAGTTATAAAAGCTTCAGTTTTAAAAAGACTACTTTCAACATAATTAAGATGAAGAGTGGCGCTTAAAGTATCATCATCAAAAAAAATCTTTTCCACT
>JALRJJ010000081.1 GCA_023255095.1 bacterium | reverse complement strand
TCTTGAAGGATTAGATAAAAATGTACTTTCCATTACTTTGAAATTAACTGAGGAATCAATTTCAATGGCACTTTGAAGCAAATTACTCAGATCGATTTTATTAATATCATTTATCATACCCGTATTTGAAGACAAAAAATCTTGAGAAAGATTATTGACCAATAGCTCAGAATTCATAATTTGAATTGAATCAATCTGTTCAATTGTGCTCATTCTTTGAAAATTATAGATAATATCCTGAGAGGAAATCAATGCAAAATTTTCTGTCGAATCAACTACATCTGCTTCTTGAAAAGAAGTTATTTCCTCTGAGCTAAATTCGTCAAGATCAAATCCTCTATCATTGATTGTTTTTAAAAGTTGAGATAAAAACAAAATGGTCACCATGAATGCAATAAAATTTTTCAAGATTGACAAATAGAAACTCTTGTTTTTTGAAGGATTATATTCAACTGACTTTTTATACATTTGACCCTTCAAAAACTGTAATCCTTTTGGATTTGAAAAATCTAAGATCGGAAAACTCTCTAATTCTTTGCTATTGAGAATCTCAACAATCTTTGTGTAATTAAATTCAATAAATTTTGTTGAAGATTTCATAAAGTCATCACTTTTAATGTCTATTATTGTCGATCCAACATTTCTCAATCTTTTAAAACCAGATTTTTCTTTCTTCAATCTATTATAATGGAATCCTGAACGATTGCTAAAAATAATATCTATCTGATTTTGATTTCGATTAATATATGCAATTTGACTTGTATTGATTTCGTCTATAATGATAGAAGATATTGGGATAAGTTGTTTTAGGCTTAATCCATTATTATTAAGATTTAGTTTAATTTTTTCTCTTAAAAAATGGTTTATAGATACAGAGTGAATGATAGATTGGGAAGTTTTTGCTGTTTCGTAGACTGTAAATAAGTTATTGTAGAGCTTACCCCATTTTAGATCTAGTTCTTCTTCAATTTTCATCGAGATTTGGCTAGGATTGCTAGTGTTCAAACGATGAACTGAATGAAAAAGAATATCATCCGATAAAATTATAACTGCCTTGCTATTCTCTTTTAAATCAATTTTATCACTAGCACGCTTAAACGCATCAGAAATTATTTCGTTTATTACCTTAGAATCATTGATATTCAGTAAAAGTTTCTTTGATAGATTTAGTTTAGCTATTGATGAGATTGATTTAGATGAATTTCTCGAAAAAAGATGTAATGAAGAATTATCTAGAAAAAAGTATAACAATCAACTAATTATCCCAACTTCTAGATCCGTCAATTATATAACCATGACTACCAGATTTGAGAGAAAAGAATCCAAATCTTCTATCTTTATAAGATCTTATAGGACTAGAAATTCTAACTGAATTTCCATCCTCACTAATTTGGATTGTATAGGGATCACCAGTTAAAGGACAATATAGTTGGGTTGCATCTGGCAAAAATTCAAAATTAAGTGGACTAGTTTCTTTTCTAAATCTTCGATCAAAATAAGAAATTGTCTCTACTCTTTCAAAAGTATTTTCGTCAATAATACTCACAAACAAAGGATCTCTTTGAATATCAAATAAATTTTTCTTTTGAACATAAACTGTGTCATTTAAACCAGATTCTTCTGATTTCATTAAAATGGTTACTGTTGTATCAATAATAGTTTCTTTTAATACTCTTCTTAATCCAAAAGTAGTATCGTATTCAACATCAAAACCTCTCGGAACATTGACTAAAAATTCTTCTCCGTTAACTGAAATTGATTGATCCCCTAGAAACAAAGAGTCAGAAGTCAATGAATCTCGAACGGCATTAACTAAGCTAATAGCTTTAGATCCATCTTCTTCATAATTACCGACAAGAATATTATAAAAATTTTCAACATTGTAGATAGTTTGCATTCTATATCTACTTTCATTGGTATAATAATCTTCTTCTTTCCAGATTTTATTTGGGATGAAAATGACTAGAAGAGTCAATAATAAAACAACAAAGATGATTACTTCAATGTAATCGTTAAATGTTTTCTGATTATTTTTACTCATTTTTATAACTTAACAAACCAAATTTACAATAAAACATTAAGATAGCAACTAATTTAATCCTCAAATCTTTCAAACTTAATTTCTTTTTTCTGCTCTATTTTATAATAGGTTTGAAGAAGTTCCTTTTCATCTTTGGATAAATTTTTTGGGATATCTATTTGTACTTTAATTAATTGATCTCCTTTCTGAGAAGATCCAATTTTTGGAAACCCTTTCCCTCTAAGTCTCAAGATTTGACCAGGCTGAATTCCAGCTGGAATAGAAAGAGAGGCTTGACCGCTAATGGTTGGAACAGTTATCTTGTCACCAAATATCGCTTGAGAATATCCAATAATTACTTTTATCAACAAGTCATTACCATATCGAGAAAAATAGGTATGTTCTTTTTCTTCAAAAAATACGTATAAATCTCCCGCATTCCCATTAATATCCTCATGCCCCTGACCATCTAAAGTCATATAGTTCCCATTTTCTACTCCTACAGGAATTCTAATTTTTAAAGTTTCTTCAACTTTTATCATACCATTCTTATCAGACCCTGAAGGACTATTTTTAATTTGTTTTCCGTATCCATTACATTGAGGACAAATTGAAGTGGATCTCATCTGGCCAAGGAAAGAATTAGTAACACGAGTAACTTGACCGTTTCCTCCGCACATACTGCAAGTATTAAATGAAGCTTGAGGAGAAACCTTTAATCGTCTGAGTTTTATTTTTTTTTCTCCACCCTCAGCTATTTCCTCGAAAGAAACTTCAATCTTCACTTTAATGTCTCCCCCTCTTCTGCTTTGGGTTCTAGATCTACCTCCTCCGAAAAAAGATTCAAACGGATTTGAACCACCAAAAATATCTCCAAACTGACTAAAGATATCTTCCATATTCATAGAGTTAAAGCCAGATTGACCTCCCATTCCATTGAAAGCTGAATGCCCAAATTGATCATATTTTTGTCTCTTGGATTTATCGCTTAAAACTGAGTAGGCTTCGGCTGCTTCTTTAAACTTAGATTCTGCTTCCTTATTATCAGGATTGCGGTCTGGATGGTATTTCATAGCAATTTTGCGATAAGCTTTTTTTATTTCAGCTTCAGAAGAACTTTTTGAAACGCCTAAAATATCGTAAAAATCTTTCATTTTTTGTTTACAACAACTTTAGCATGTCTTATTATTAAATCTTTATACTTAAAACCACACTCAAAAAC
>JALRJJ010000050.1 GCA_023255095.1 bacterium | reverse complement strand
CCGCGTCGACGGATAAACCACCGGCTGATCAGAGCGGCACTGGGGATGGCGCCAATCAGTAACACCCCCAGCGGTATCAAGAGATCCTCTGACTATATGATATCGTACTCCAGGTAAATCTTTTACTCTTCCACCTTCAATTAAAACAATAGAGTGTTCCTGTAGATTGTGCCCCTCTCCAGGAATATATGCAGTAACCTCCATACCATTAGTCAACCTAACTCTAGCAACTTTTCTTAAAGCAGAATTTGGTTTCTTAGGCGTAGTGGTATAAACCCTTGTACACACACCTCTTTTTTGAGGACTACTATTGAGGGCAACACTTTTGGATTTTTTCCCAATTGTATTACGACTCTTACGAATCAACTGATTTACTGTTGGCATAATTTATTATACTCCATTCTCTATAAACACCGGCGAATATATTGTTATATCGCGGAAGAAACAAATGTTTTCTTCTTCATACCGATAGTTGCTTTTCATATTTATGAACTCATTAAAAAAATGAAATGAAGTTCAACTATCTAAAATTCAAGATTCTTTTTTATCAGAACTTGAAATTCTAATATTTTCTAACCCTGGAAATCCAGTTCCAGCGGGAATTAATCTACCTAAAGCAACATTTTCTTTCAAGCCTAATAAATAGTCAGTTTTACTTGCTGTAGCTGCGTCAGTTAAAACTCTAGTAGTTTCCTGAAAAGATGCAGCAGAGATAAAACTATTTGTATTCAATGACGCCTGAGTAATTCCCATAAGTATTGGTTCAAATGTTGCTTGCTTTGCTTTATGAAATTTTACAATTTCTTTTTCAGCAGACTTTAACTCCTTATTTAATTCTTTCACTTCAATCTCAGAAATCATAGTGCCTATATCAAGATTAGAATCTCCAGATTCATCAATGATGACCATACCTTTCATTGAATCATTTAAAGCAAATAAATCTTGCTTATCTAACCTTTCATTTAAAAGTAAAGTACTGTCTCCTGGATCTTTGATTACAACTTTTTTCATCATTTGATTAACAATAACTTCAATATGTTTATCATTGATTCCAACCCCCTGTAAACGGTAGACTTCTTGAATTTGATTTACTAAATATTCCCTTACAGCATTTGGTCCAAGAATATTGAGAATATCAGATGGAGATATTGAACCTTCACATAATGGAGTTCCAGCTGTAATATTATCACCTTCATGAACAACTACATGCTTACCATATGGAATTTTATAAACTATTTCCTTACCGTTACTTGGAATTACAGAAATTTTTCTCACACCCCTTTTAATCTCACCAAATTCAACTTTTCCATTGATTTCTGAAACAATTGCAGGATTGAGAGGTTTTCTAGCTTCAAATAATTCTGCAACTCTAGGTAATCCACCAGTAATATCTCTAGTTTTACCAACATCTTTTGGTATTTTAACTAAAGTTTGACCTTTCATAACTTTTTGGCCATCATTAACTACTAATGTAGCTTTTATTGGCAGAATGGTTCCACCAGAAATAAGATCACCTTTAGTAGTATAGATTTCAATTTGAGGACTTAATTTTCTATCTTTTGATTCTGTAACTACTTTTTGTTTTTTACCACCCTCAACTGCTTCTTCTTGATAAGTATCGCCTTCAATAAAATCCTTCATTTTGATTATACCCGATTGACGAGCTAAAATGATATCAGTGTAAGGATCCCATGAAAATAAAATATCACCTTTTTTAACAACATCACCAGAAGAGATAGATAAATTCGCACCATACGGAATCTGATATTCATCTGATACTTTACCATTTTTATCTAAAATAAAAAGCTTTGAATTTCTTGACAAACATCTGGTTACCTCATCTCCATCTTCATCGATAGTTTTTGCAAAATCAAAACTATCACTAAAACTCACAACCCCAGCATGTTTTGCTTCCATATCAGACTGCTCAATAATTCTGGATGCTGTACCACCAATGTGAAAAGTTCTTAGAGTTAACTGTGTTCCAGGCTCACCAATACTCTGGGCTGCAATTATACCTACAGCAGTACCTTTGTTAGCTAATTCTCTTCTAGTTAAATCCCAACCATAACATTGAGCGCAAACGCCTCTTCTGCTTTCACATGTTAAAATGGATTTAATTCTTACTCTTGAAATATTATTCTCTTCAATGATTTTTGAGATTGTCTCATTGAAGACTTGACCTTGATCAATAATCGTCTCTCCATCAATAACTATTTTATCTGAAGAAGTTCTACCTAAAATTCTCTCTGAGATAGATTCTACAACTTCTTCACCTTCTTTTAAGTCAGAAACAGTTATCCCATTAATTGTTCCACAATCCTCTTCAAAAACAACAACATCTTGAGCTACATCAACCAATCGTCTAGTTAAATATCCTGCATCAGCAGTTTTTAAGGCAGTATCAGCTAACCCTTTTCTAGCTCCATGAGTGGAAATAAAATACTCCATAATCGATAGACCTTCTTTGAAATTAGATTGAATAGGACTTTCAATAATTTCACCACCACCGATCATAGATTTCTTAGGTTTTGCCATTAATCCTCTCATACCTGCTAACTGCTTGATTTGATCGCCAGAACCTCTTGCACCTGAATCAGCCATCATATAAACTGGATTAAATCCTTGGTCATCGGATCTTAAATTATTCATTAAAACTTCTGCAACTTGACTAGTAGTTTTTGTCCAAACATCGATAACTTTATTATATCTTTCACCTTCAGTTAATACATGGCGATTGAATCTAGCTTGAATTTGATCTACTTGCTTTTCTGCATCTCGAATTATTTCATCTTTTAAAGATGGAATTAAAATGTCACTTATAGAAATAGATATACCACTCTTTGTTGCAGTTTTAAACCCTATTTCTTTCAGGTCATCTAAAAGTTGAACAGTTCTATCATTCCCCGCCTTAACGAAAGAGTCACCAATTAAAAAACTTAACTTTTTCTTAGAAATAACTTCATCAACATAACCTAATTCATCTGGTACAATTGAATTAAAAATAGCACGGCCTGCTGTCGTATTTTTATACCAAATACCATTATCTCTTAAGTTGATTTTAGCATGCAATCCAACTTTTTTATTCTCATAAGCCATCATTACTTCTTCAATTGATCCAAAAGATTTTCCTTCACCTAATTGTCCATTTTTTTCTTTAGTTAAATAATAACATCCTAAAATCATATCTTGAGAAGGCAAAGTAATTGGCTTACCGCTAGCAGGATGAAGAATATTTTGGCTAGCCATCATCAAGATTCTTGCTTCTAATTGTGATGGAATAGATAAAGGGACATGAACGGCCATTTGGTCTCCATCAAAGTCTGCGTTAAATGCAGAACAAACTAAAGGATGAACTCTGATTGCTTTACCATCAATGAGGATAGGTTGAAATGCGATAATCCCTAACCTATGAAGAGTAGGAGCACGATTAAGAAGCACTGGATGTTCTTTAACGACGCTTTCAAGAATCTCATAAACGAAAACTTCTTTATTTTCTATCATCAATTTAGCACTTCTAGGTGTTGCAGCTAAATCTCTTCTTATCAATTCTCTTATTAGATGAGGTTTGAATAATTCAAGAGCCATATTTTTTGGAATTCCACATTCAGTAAGTTTCAATTCTGGACCAACTACAATTACTGAACGAGCTGAATAGTCAACTCTTTTTCCTAGAAGATTTTGTCTAAATCTTCCTTGTTTACCTCGCAACATATCAGAGATTGATTTTAATGGTCTTTTTGAACCACTTCTAATTGCAGTCTTTCTCTTTGTGTTATCAAAAAGGGCATCTACTGCTTCTTGAAGCATTCTTTTTTCATTTCTTAAAATTACTTCTGGAGCTTGAATATCCATCAACTGCTTCAATCTGTTATTTCTAATAATAATTCTTCGGTAAAGATCGTTTAGGTCACTAGCTGCAAACCTTCCTCCTTCGAGAGGAACTAAAGGTCTAAGCTCAGGTGGCATAACAGGTAAAATAGAAATAATCATCCATTCCGGTTTGTTATTTCTTTCGTTCGCAAAATCTTTAACAACTTTTAATCGTTTTAATGCATCTTCCTTTTTCTGCATTGAAGTGGAAGTTGCTGCGATAACTTCGAGATCACGTTTTAACTCAAGCAAATCAATTTCAGATAAGGCATCTTTTATAGCTTCTCCACCCATTGCTGCATAGAAGTAAGATTCATCTTCTCTTTCCTCAGGTGAAACAGCCTCATAACCAAATTCTTTTTCTAAATCTTCATAAGCTTGCTCATCAACTAGTTCAAATCTTTTATAGCCACTTTTTCCGGGGTTAATAATAAGATAATTCTCATAATAAATAACACTTTCAAGCTGTTTGGCACTTTTTCCAAGAATATAACTCAATTTACTTGGAATAGATTTTAAAAACCAAATATGGACTACGGGAACAGCAAGAGTAATATGACCCATTCTGTTTCTTCTAACTTTCTTAGTAGTTACTTCAACACCACATCTATCACAAATGATTCCTCTGTAACGAATACCTTTATACTTGCCACAATGACACTCAAAGTCCTTTACAGGTCCAAAAATCTTTTCACAAAATAATCCATCTTTTTCAGGTTTGTATGAACGATAATTAATTGTTTCAGGTTTTAAAACTTCACCAAATGATCCCTCTAAAATTTTTTCAGGGGAAGCGAGTTTTAAAGTTATAGTGTTTCTTTTATTATACATTAATCATATTCCTTTAATCTAAAGTTATATCAAGAGCTAACCCTTGAAT
>JALRJJ010000043.1 GCA_023255095.1 bacterium | reverse complement strand
CTAAGTATGTGTCTTCGGTCCGAGAAATAGAATCAAGTCTTTCTTCCATCCCAGCAGTAAAAGCCTCATTAAATAAGTCTGAGTAATGATTGTCGAGCAGTTGACTAACTGCGATACCTAGGTATGTGGGAATAATGGCTTTGTTTTTATTTATTGCATAATCTCTATTATATAATTTATCAATAATAGAAGAATATGTAGATGGTCTTCCAATGCCTTTAGACTCCATTTCTTTTACTAGCATAGCCTCAGAAAATCTTCTAGGCGGAGTAGTAAATTTTTCAATTGATTCGCTTTTAACAAAACCTAATTCTTGTTTGAGGTTTAGGTTTGGAAGAAAGGATTCGGATTTGTCGAATCCCTTGTGTGCGAACAAATTATAAGCTCTGGTAAAGCCATCGAAAACAGTTACATTTCCGGATGAAGCAAACTTTAATCCACCCTTGGCAATGATTGCGTTGGTTCTTTCGTATCTTGCAGTTTTCATTTGAGATGCGAGAGTTCTAGAGAGAATGAGACCGTATAGCTTTTCTTGGCTTGGTTCAAGACTGAGAGCTCCAGGGGAGGTAAAACTACTGCCTGCCGGCCTAATCGCTTCATGCGCTTCCTGTGCATTGGCAATTTTATTAGAATATGATAGTGGTTTATTTGACAAATAATCATTTCCAATTTCTTTTAAAATAAATTCACGAGCCGCATTTAATCCCTCGCTAGATAAGCTGGTAGAGTCAGTTCTCATATAGGTTATAAATCCTTGCTCATATAGCTTTTGAGCTACAGACATAGTTTTTTTAGGTGAAAAGCCAAGCCTTCTAGAGCTTTCTTGTTGAAGAGTGCTAGTTGTAAACGGTGGGGGCGGAGAGCTTTTTGTGGGCTTAGTTTCTAAGCTATCAACTATCCATTGACTTTCATTGCTATTAATTTCTGAAAGAATGTCGGTTGATTTATCTTCTCCAATAATCATTAAATCTGATTTATATAGTTTATTGCTATACTTATCAAAATCTTCGCCAGTTGCTACATTCTGACCATTAACTGATACAAGTTTGGACAAAAACCCTTCTTTTTCTCCACCAGCAAGAAGAGATACTGTAATCTCATGATATTTATTTTTAACAAACCGATTTCGATCTTTTTCTTTGTCGACTAACAATTTTAATGCTACAGACTGAACTCTTCCAGCTGAAAGCCCAGAACCTTTTACGTTTCTTAGAGTTTTCCAAAGAACAGGAGAGAAGGTAAACCCTACGATTCTGTCGATAGCTCTCCGTGCTCTTTGAGCATCTACAAGACTTAAATTTATTTGTCTTGGGTTTTCAATAGCTTTAATAACAGCAGATTTAGTAATCTCATTAAAATCAATTCTTTCAGAACTTTCTTTAATGCTAGAGGCAATATCAAACGCAATTGCTTCACCCTCTCTATCGGGGTCAGTTGCAATAAGAATTCTATCAGCCTTTTTTGATTCGTTTTTGAGTTCTTGTAAAAATTTATTTTTTCCTTTAATGGTTTCAAATTTCATAGAAAAATCATTATCAATATCAATTGATAAATCATTTTTAACTAAATCTTTAAAATGCCCAACGCTAGCAATTACCGATGCATTTGGAACAAATTTTTGAATAGTTTTAGTCTTTGAGGGAGACTCAACAATAATTAAAAGTTTTTGGTTGCTGTCCATGGGAAATCAAGTTAAGTAGTTATCTTATGTTTGTCAAAAATTTATATTTATAATATAAATTATTGAATTATTTGTTCAATAAATCTTTTAAATGAGTGGTATTTTGTAATTTTATTTCTTTTTGAGTGCCATGATCAGTGATTGTTATAGACTCTAAATCTAAGAACATCGAAAAGCCAAGCTTTTGACTTTTTTTGAATTTATTTCTAATGCTTTTATCAGAAGTATCTATTAAAAAGGGGTGCTCCAAAGTAACCAATTCTTTAATGAAAGATAGATCATTGTTTCCTTGATGAAGACCGACATAAACCTTCCCTTTATTCAATTGTTCATAGCTAACCTTTGAGGCTAAAAGCATTCTTTCAAATCCAGCCGCAAAACCTACCGCACCAGTTTTTGGACCACCAAATTGTTCAACCAGGGAGTCATACCTGCCACCACCACAAATTGCATTTTGTGAACGATTATCATTTTGAACTACTTCGAATACATTTCCATTATAGTAATCTAAGCCCCTAACTAAACTGGTATTGATTGAGAATTTGATTCCTAATGAATTGAGATGACTTTGAAGGTTAATAAAGTTATTTTTATCTTCAATGGATAAAAAGTCAGAGATAGTTGGGCCACCCTTAAGCGCTTCAACATCTTCAATAAATTTACTGTCAAGAATACGAATAGGATTGGATTCCATTTTTTCAAGAGCTGAAGGAGACAGTTGAGAATGTTTATCCTTTAAAAATTGTTTTAAATGTTTAGCGAAAACATTTCTTGTATCAGCGGTCCCAATATTGTTGATTTTTAAATTATACTCTTTTATTTGCAATTTTTTCATCGCCTCTATAGCAAATAAAATTACCTCTGCATCTTGTTCTGAGCTATAGCTACCAAAAACCTCAACCCCAAACTGATGAAACTGTCTCTGTCGACCTTTCTGAGGTTTTTCTCTTCTAAAAAGGCTGTCAAAATAAAAAAACTTTGAAAGAGGCTCGCTTCTGTAAAGGCCGCTTTCTATAAATGCTCTAACAACTGGAGCTGTCATTTCTGGTTTCAGGCAAATTTCTTTATCGTTCAAATCTTTCCATGAAAACATTTCTTTGGTAACATCTACGCTTTCTCCAGCGCTATGTTCGAATAATTCTCTATATTCAATTGATGGAGTAATAATTTCTTTATAACCAAAAATCTCAGCAAGATCGTAAAGCCTGTTTTTTGCCTCAGTCCATCCACTCATATTCTCAGGAGTGATATCGAATGTTCCCTTTACTTTTTGGTATTTAGATTTCATAATAAATTAGATTAATTAAAATTATTTCCATTTAACACTAAAAATTAGGCCTATTATTATAAATTCCAGACCTTTTTTCAATTTTCAAATCTTTTAGCATGTCAGACCTTAGGTTTAAGCGCAAGTAAAATCCCTTAGCGTAGCCTGTTGGAACCCAATCAGCATAAAATTCCCAACAATCAATTTCGCGATACATTGAAAGATTTTGTCGGACAGTTTTTTCATTAACGAAATCATACCTTATGGAATGTTTTATCTTCCAATTTTTTCCCACCTGAAAACTATTGTTTGCATTTATCCAAAACGTTTTACTTTCATTGTTCGGGTTCATTTTATTGAGAATCAAACTTAGACCAATGTTGGAGCTCCATCCAGTATCATTAATCTCATCAATAAATAAAAATTTATTTTCGTTTAGCAGAAAACTATTTTTGATTTTTCCAGAAAGGTTTAGCGAAGAAGAAAACTTTAAGCTTGTCAATCTTGGGGACCCGATCTTATTGCTTCTATTAGATGTATTAGAATCAAATTGATAAAGATCGTGGGTTGTTGAGAGGTCGAAATTTACTCTTTTATATTTTGATCTTAGGCTTGAATTAATTAATGACCATTGAAATTCTGGGCTTTCAAAATTATATGAAGTGTTAATTTGCAAACTGAATAAGTCTATTTTTTCACTATGCCCATTTTTAGCCAAACTTTTTGCTTGGAAAATATTTCCAAAACCTATTGACGCTCTTCTTGAGGAATTTCTGGGCGTAGAACCAATTAGAGACCCTTGAAAAATATCAATTGTTTCGTCGTCAACATTGATAAAATAATTATTATTATTCAAGTAACCGGGAGAGTAAGTATAGCTTATTCTTGGAGAAATTACATGCCTAATAGATTTTATTTTT
>JALRJJ010000022.1 GCA_023255095.1 bacterium | reverse complement strand
TACAGATATTCCTGCATTGTCTTTAGTAAATAATCAGTTCGATACTTCAGACTATTTTTACAGAAACAACTCTTATTTTAAAATCAGAAATCTTCAGTTAGGGTACAACTTATCTGACGAAGCTGTAAATAGCTTAGGAATGAGTGGTATGAGAGTTTATTTACAAGGAGAAAACTTATTATGGTTTACACCTAAAAATTATGTTGGAAATGACCCAGAGCGCATAAGTATTGACAATATTCCAATTCCAACAACTATTTCTTTAGGAGTAAACATCAACATTTAATTAACGACTATGAAAATTTTTAAAATACTTTCGATAGGTATCTTACTAGGTACATTAGGGGTTTCATGCTCTAAAGACTTTTTAGAATACGAACCCGAAGGATTATTGTCTAGTAGCAATGTGGCTACTGCAGACAATGCAGAAGCCCTCGTAACAGCTGCGTATGCTGGAATTGCTAATGATGACATGATAGGCCCAATTACAGGTATGTGGGCGTATGGTAGTGTTAGATCTGACGACTCCTATAAAGGAGGAGGAGGAGTAGGTGATGTTGACGTTGTCGATCACATGGAACAATTCTATCAAGTTAAAGCTGATATGAGTTGGTGGCTACCAAACACTTGGACGAATCATTATAAGGCGATTTCAAGAACGAATTTTGCTTTAAAAGTAATTAATGATATTGAAGATGCTGAGTATTCAAATAAGACGCTTAGAACAGCTGAATTGAGGTTCCTTAGAGCTCACTCACACTTCATGTTAAAAATTCTTTTTAACAAGGTGCCTTATATCACTGAGGATTTAACTCAAGAAGAAATTATGCAAACCGGCAATGATTTATCAAATGATGAATTATGGGGTAAGATTATAGCAGATTTTAAATACGCATATGATAATTTGCCTCAAAGTCAAGACCAAGTTGGAAGAGCAGATAAAAATGCAGCAGCAGCGTATTTAGCTAAGGCTAAATTATATCAAGCTTATAAACAAGATGACAACCATCAGGTTACTTCTATAGACAGTTCTTTATTGCAAGAAGTCATTACATACGCTGATGCCGTAACAGCTTCTCTTCAACCTGAATATGGCGAGAACTTCTTAAATGGATATGATAATGGCCCTGAATCAATATGGGCAGCTCAATTTTCAGTTAATGATGGAACTACTGTAGGAAGATTAAGCTTTGTTAATGGATTAAACTCACCTCATGGCTCTACTCTTTATGGTTGCTGTGGGTTCCATTTAGCAAGTCAAAATATGGTTAATGCTTTCCAAACAGATGAAGATGGATTACCTCTTTTAGACAGCTTTAATGACAATGATATCTTGACTGATCTTAACACTTCTACTAATTATGTAGATGTTAATGCTGGATTGACTGTTGACCCACGATTAGATAGTAGTATTGGTGTTCCAGGAAGACCGTTTAAATACAGAAATACAGTTAAAGAAGCTGGGGATATGATTTACAGTTATTCTTGGGCTAGAGATCCTGGTGTTTACGGATATTTTGGAAATATGAAGGAACAACAGGCCCCAGATTGTTCATGCTATGTAAAAGAAGGTCCATTCGTGGGCACTTCAAAAAACATCGACTTTATTCGCTATGCTGATGTATTGCTATTTAAAGCCGAGGCCTTAATTCAGTTAGACAGATATAACGAAGCTCTACCTATAATCAATCAAGTAAGAGCTAGAGCCGCAGCAAGCACTCAATTAGCTACTGCTGCAGGAGCTACCGACATCTATAATGTTCAGCCATACGCTAGTTTCCCTAGTAAAGAGTATGCTTGGAAAGCATTAAAGTTTGAAAGAAGATTAGAGTTTGCTATGGAAGATTGGAGATTCTTTGACCTAGTAAGATGGGGTGAAGCGTCAACTACTTTGAATGCATATTTTGCTAAAGAAAAGACTAGAAGAAGCTTTTTAAGCAATGCGAAATTTACTGCTGGAAGAGATGAATATTTCCCAATTCCACAGAATGAAATTGACTTTACTGGAGGTCTTTATAAACAAAATCCAGGGTACTAATTCGATTATCGAAGTTAGTTAAGTTTAGTTTAGTTGGAAGTGCACCCCTTAGGGTGCACTTTTTTAATGTCAATCAAATGAATCAAAAAAAAATAATTTTATGGTCAATTACAGCAGCATTAGCAGGATTTCTATTTGGTTTCGATACTGTTGTGATTTCTGGGGCCGATAAAGACTTACAGCTTTTATGGGGTTCATCAGATTTTTTCCATGGAACTGTAGTTATGGGATCTGCCTTATGGGGGACACTATTTGGAGCACTGATAGGTGGCTATCCTACAAATGTTTATGGAAGAAAAAAGACACTTATTATAATTGGAGTTTTATATACTGTTTCTGCAATTGGATCAGGGTTAGCAATTAATCCAATTTCATTCTCAGGATTTAGATTTCTCGGAGGAATAGGTGTTGGTGTTTCTACAATAGCAGCTCCAGCTTATATCGCTGAAATAGCACCAAGTGCTCATAGGGGAAAACTTGTATCAATGTATCAATTCAATATCGTACTTGGTATATTAATGGCATATTTATCAAATTTCTTGTTTAGTTCGATTGAGCATGAATCCTGGAGGTGGATGATAGGTGTTGAAGCATTTCCAGCATTCATTTATACAATCCTCGCTTTTTTTATACCTAAAAGCCCTAGATGGTTAATTTCTAAAAATAGGATTATTGAGGCAACGGAGATATTAAAAACAATTGATAGTGATCATAACGCAGAGGAGATTGTTGAAAACGTTAAAAATTCAAGCTCAAATTCAAAAGCCACAATTTGGGATAAAAAGTATAGGAAACCTGTAATTTGGACCATTCTAATTGCGATGTTTAACCAATTGTCAGGTATAAATGCGTTTTTATACTACGCTCCAAGAATTTTTCAAGAAGCAGGCTTAGGAGAACAAACTGCCCTATTAAGCAGTATAGGGATTGGTGTTGTAAACTTAGCGTTTACTTTACTAGGGGTGTTACTTATTGATCGATCAGGAAGAAAAACATTGATTTTTTACGGATCAATTGGTTACATTGTTTCACTTAGTTTAGTTTCTATTTCATTTTTATTTAATTGGAATATGCAACTAGTCCCTGTATTCTTTTTCTTGTTTATAGCAGCACATGCCATAGGCCAGGGTGCAGTCATATGGGTTTTTATATCCGAGATATTTCCAATTAAAGTAAGATCCTACGGGCAAACTTTGGGAAGTTCAACACATTGGATATTAGCAGCCATTATACCTTCATTGATTCCTTTTTTGTTTTCATTTGTTGGACCAGCTATGGTATTCATGTTTTTTACAGTCATGATGGTCCTTCAATTATTTTTTGTGAAGTTCAGTATGCCTGAAACCAAGGGTGTTGCTCTAGAGAAGATGCAAGATATAATTAAATAGTAAAATAGAATAGATGAATGCAATTTGTTTCGGAGAGGTATTAATAGACCAATTCCCCACATATTCCCGAGTCGGAGGTGCACCTTTAAATGTTGCATTAAGACTTAAATCTTTTGGTGTTGATGTAAATATGATTAGTTCAATCGGCAATGATAAGGAAGGAAAAGAAATAATGGATTTCATCAATGCATCAGGACTGAATACTCAAAGCATTCAAACTTATGAAGAGGCCCCTACAGGTATCGTAGATGTTAAGATTTCTGAAAACAAAAACGCTAACTACGATATAAAATACCCTTCAGCATGGGATCATATTTTTTTAAACGAAGTAGACATAAGTCTAGTAAAGAATAGTGATGTCTTTATATACGGCTCTCTGTCTGCTCGTGATTTTATCTCTAAGACGACATTATTGAACATTTTACCTCACGCAAAATTTAGGGTTTTTGATGTAAACTTAAGATCTCCTCATTATTCGTTTAAAGACTTAAGTTTGCTGATGAATGAAGCTGACTTTATTAAAATGAACGATGAGGAATTGTACGAAATTGTAGAACATTTTGGATCAAAATATAACTCTTTCGATCAAAACATTAAGTTTATTAGTGATATAACTAACACAGATTATATTTGTGTAACAAAGGGAGCTTTTGGAGCCAGCTTGTATGTTAAGGGTGAGATCATAAACAACAACGGATACAAAGTAGATGTAGTAGATACAGTTGGATCAGGCGATTCTTTTTTAGCAAGCTTGATCTTTAAGCTTTTGGGGAATTCTAAAGCTAAGCATGCTATAAATTTTGCTTGTGCAATAGGCGCGTTAGTAGCTAGCTGTAAAGGGGCAAACCCTGAGTTTACTGAAAGTGAAATCAAGAAATTTATAAGATCTTAGATCATGATTTTAGAGAGGTTGACCCTTAATATAACGTGTAAAAGGATGAATTACAGTACAATGCGTTTAAATAAATAGATAAAATATTATATGCTTAAAACAACAAAGGAGAGGCAACCCTCTCCTTCTTTGTTTATTATAGTGAATAACTTCACTAATTAGTCAATATTTTGGCATAATTACCATGACTGACTTTTCTAATTAATCCTTTTTCAACCATTTTGGACAATATATAATCTGCACTACGTTCTTTAACTCCTGTTTTTGTGCAGACTTCGACGCCTTGTTTGCGGGTAAAGTTATCAGGAAAAAAGCTATAAACTAATTCTATGTTACTTGTTTTAATAGGCTTTGTGCTCATTTTGTCAAGCATCTTGTATGAGTTGTCTAAGAATACTTCGGAAATTAATCTAAGGGCAATTTCAAAGTTGTTGTCACTGCAGACTATTTCATCATCATTAGAGTCTAAAGCCGATAATACCATCGAAATTCTATAGACCATTAAGGCATGTCTAAAAAGAACACTAATTGCGTTTTCCTCTTCTTTTAGGTTAAGCTGATCTAATTTTGAAGAGAATGCCTTATCGAGACGCTCTCCTTGCTCCTTCGTTATATTAAAAAGTCTATTCTCCTTGTTAGAGTAAGTAGAACAAAACTCCTTGCCAATAGCGTTCATGAATTCGTCAACAGACTCACTGAGAGACTCTGTAAAAGTGCTTCTCCATTCATATTGAATAGAATAACTGTAGAAAAGAAATCTACTATACAAACCATCCTCTGCGCTTGGAATTAGCCTTTTAACCTGTTCAGGAGTTCCCGTTGTAAGAAATGAGAATCTAGGAGAAATAATCTCAGTGAATTCTTCGTCAGTCTTTCGACTTCTAGTAATATCCTCATGGTGATAATTGTTTCTAAGAACATGAGAAAATCCACCCCATTCTTTTGAATTACTACCTGAAATAGTATCGGCTTCCGTTTCAAAAACACAGCCTTTACCATCATTATCAGCTATTAGGCTTATTAGACTAGCCTCTGAAGAGTTCCCTGGCAAAAAGAAAACTTTTTGCTTTGGTTTTTTAGGTTCTACAAGATCTTCCGATCCTTTTTTCCTTTTGGCTTTCTCATAATTTGATTTATCAATTATATAAGCAGTCATCAGTCCTTTTGTCTTTTCGACGCGCATATCA
>JALRJJ010000069.1 GCA_023255095.1 bacterium | reverse complement strand
ATTTCTTTACTCCGATCTTCGTTATGGCAAGAATTACCGGTTGGTCTGCTCACATAATGGAGCAACACGCTGCAAATAAGTTAATTAGACCACTATCTAAATACAGCGGATCTGATCATAGAGAAGTAGTGTTATTAAATCAAAGATAATTATCGAAAGTCTTTAAATTCAATTTTGTAAATACCTTTATTGTCAATTGAGACGTAAATAGATCAATCATTATCTTCAAAAATATTATTTTTTTTGTTAGTAAGCTTAACAATTTTATATCTAGTGGATCTAGTATTTTACATCTTCTGTTTTATCAATGGTCTCAATGTGAAATAAAGGCTTTTCTAATTCCTGTTCTATCTTCTCTTAGCGTTAGTAAGTTTTATAATTACTCAGCGGTTTAAACGTTATTTAAAGGGGGTTGTATTATATTTTACATTATCTGGTTATTCAGATGGTATATGCATAAAATCAATAACGAGAAAAGTGATTAGAGATCCTTACCATTGGGAAATATTAGAGAGTATTGACCTTGAGGGGTATTTGGCTAAATATCCTCCAAGTTTTTCCTTTAAAATAGACCACTTCTATTATATCATTGAGTACCTTTCTATGGGTATGGAGCGAGATGATGTTGATAAAAATGAGGGGTATGTCAATCTTAACGCGCAGAAGCTTCAATCAAAGAACCACAACTACAAACAATACCTTGATCATCTATTAAAGCACAACTTTATACTAACAGATGGTCATTATGTTCTAGGTGAAAAAAGTAGGGGATATCTTATTAGTGGTTATCACTCAAGTGATTCTACTGCTATTAAGCACATACCGATCAAAGACTATGTTTCCAAAAAGAAAAGAAGGCAGGAGATTGAAGAGTATAAGGCTTTCTTAAAGAGAACAGAGAGGACTCACAAGCATCTTACAAAGTGGTTTAATAAAAACCTCTTAATAGACTTTAAACACGCTAAAAAGCTACTTATTGAGCTTTACCCACCATACACTCGACCTATTGGGGGGAAAAAGAAAGGTGAGGCTAGTAGATATACTAAGATATTAATCGCTACACATGCTCTAGATAAGCTTCATAGACAACAATTCTATTACACAGTGGACAAAAGTGTTGGTAGATTTCATTCTAACCTTACAAATCTCAAAAAAGAGCTCAGAAACCACATCACATATGATAACCAACTTCTGGTAAATATAGACATCAAGAACTCTCAGCCATTACTATCTCAGATACTACTGAGGAAGTCATTCTACAATCGGAAGTCTTCACTCAATAT
Organism: bacterium; assembly: GCA_023255095.1. Taxonomy (GTDB): domain Bacteria; phylum Fidelibacterota; class Marinisomatia; order Marinisomatales; family Marinisomataceae; genus Marinisoma. The sequence continues at coordinate 3,538 of JALRJJ010000069.1, read as the reverse complement.
TCATCAATATTCTCACATATTTCACTCAATTACATCAATTACCCCCTCCCGTTTCTCCCTTATGTTAGAAGAATGTCTGGAAAGCATTAATAACACTGGGTTTGAAAGCTATATCAATATGGTGAATTCAGGAGATTTCTACAGGCAACTATCACACAAAATGTATCCGGACAAGGAGTTTAATAAGAAGACTATAAAGGTCATGATTCTAACAACGTTTTTTTCAGATAATCGATATTATTCACATCCAGATGCTTACGGAAAACGTGATTTTAAAACGCACTTCCCTGAGATTTATGAGGTGTTCAGCTTAATCAAAAGAAAGGAAAAGAGCTTATTGGCAAGAATCTTACAATCGTTAGAGAGCGACATAATAGTTAATAATGCTTCAAAAAGAATTGCCAGAGAGCGCCCTGATCTACCAATTTTTACGATTCATGATAGCATAGCTACAACTTTGGGTAACGAGGATTATGTTGCTACTATTATTACAGAGGAAGTTAAAAACTTAACAGACTTAGATGTGCAATTAGGTTATGAATATTGGGCTCTGTGATAACCACACCGAGTATATTCTTGTGAGGGGGTGTGAACAGTCTAAATAATTGTGAGGGGGTCTTGAGTGGGAGGGGACTCCTCTAATAGACATACAGCATTAATGCTATATATTAGTTTTATTGGACTCTTGTGGAGGAATAACTTTTTTGGTTACAAATATTGGGTGAGTGAGTACACACCCGATAATCTATTCATGTAAAAACATCATCAACTGTCTCAGGACTGCCAGTAAATAACAATTTTGATTATATTTGAAGTGAATGTGTAAGGCTCAAAAAAAGGCTCACATCACTGTAAACCTTATGTTATTCTTTGCTCCCCCTATTATTCAAAGTTGCAGCATGAGTAAATGTTTTGTTGAATTAAGTGAGTTATTTTACTTATCAATTTTCTTGAAAAGTGCTTCAACGTCATTTATATGATTTATTTCAATTAAGCCCCCATGATATCCATAGCTGCGCACATTTGATTATGTTGATGAATTGAATTGTTGTCCATTGTGAAAACCAGCATTTCAGTAAATTGATTAAATTGAAGCATGAAAAAGTTAATCGAATTTTTTTGGCTACTTGGATTGAGCTTGGGATATTCTCAATCCATCATCAATACGGAGTCAATCCTCAAGGATATTGATAGCACTTCAACAATCAATTTCAATATTGAGGGTGATCTTAAATATGGTAATATTAAATTAATTGAGCTTAACAATCAGCTTACGTATGCCAAAAAAATTGGCGGAAATCTAATTCGCCTGAGTCTTGGTCAGGAATATTTGGAGGAAGATGATGAAAAATTGGCCAATGATTGGGTGGGCCAGGCTAGATTCAACCATTATCTAGGGCTAAATTCTATTTTTGCCTTTGCTCAAATGCAAAATGCAGTTTCATTGAATTTGAAGTCGAGATACTTATTTGGTGGAGGTTATCGCCAAAACTTGTATTCGGGGAAGAAGGATAATTCCAATTATTTTGACCTATCGGCCGGGGTATTTCGAGAGTTAGAGACCTACAGTCAAGAAAATGATGCAGATCTAAAGATTAAAAACTGGCGATACAGTTTTAGCGCTTTTTCAAATTTTAACTTTTACAAAAACTTCAGCCTGAATACAAGTGTTTATTACCAACTTAATAGTGCTAATCTAGAGGACGCCAGATTTTTTGTGGAACCGCGATTATATTATAAACTCAATAATTTTGGTATTTACCTCACCAATCGCTACCGATACCACTCAACACCCTATGTGCCCGTAAAGAGAGAAGATCAAGAATATTTATTTGGGCTTGAGGTTTCGCTTTAGGGGACTTTGTAGGATAAGAACAATTCCTTTTTTCAATGAAGATGATAAATACTGAGACGGCTTTTAAAATTTATTACATGCCAAAGAAATTAAACAAAGAATGATGACACATCTATAGAATTTATGGCTGATTTACCACCCTTTATAGAATACATTTCACTTTCGAATAAAGAGCTATTTCATAGTCGTGCTATAGCTTGGATATTGAAATGTGATAATGAATTCCAACGTAATTTTTTAAATACAATTTTACATCAAGAAGACGGTAAGATTGAGTTTATTGATGCATTATCAGAAATAAGCCAAATAGATATTTTGGTTTTGTTTAAGCTGAATGGTTTAATGCAATATTTGCATGTTGAGAATAAAATAAAGGCTTCGGAGTCTTTGAAAAAGTCTGACGCGTACACCCTCAATGTCGACGAAACCATTTTATCGCAGACAGAGTACTATTATTCAAGAGTGTATTCAAAAAAATTTACTAATCGATTAATCAAGCAAATTGGGCGAGCGGATTGCGGCTCTCTGTCAAATTCTGAAAACTGGCGATTTGTTTTTCTCAAACCTAGCTTTGTTCTTCAAGGGAATGGTTTAACTCATTTAAATTCATGGCGAGACGACATATGGAAAAATGACCAAGGGAACATCTCCATTTTAAATCCCTGGGTTTCATTTTCATATGAAACTCTCATTGTTAATAATTTGAGAAATACTCAAACTTTGTCATTAACGGCAGCTGAGTATGTTGAGTTTATAAAAAAGGATTTTTCCAATATAAGAATGGGTGATTTGAAAAATTCAGACCATTTGAGTTATCAAAATGTTGAGCGTGTATTAGGGGGATTGTCTTCGTCATTAGAAGAGGGAGCGATGAATGAGTGGTTCATGATATTAAAAAAGGATCTTTCTGACACTTTTACTCCTCCTAATGAATCATTTAAAAATAAGTTGTCAATTGACTTTAACACTAAATTTTTAACTGATACGGGGAACAATGGAGGCTTTTTAATAGAAAGTTGCTTTATCATTAAAGATTGTGAATTTCCACATAATCAAAAGATGATAAAACGAGAAGGTAGAATAGGAATTCAATACGAACATAACACTAATGGTGCGAAATTGAAGTTTTTTTATGCCGCAAATGAATATAATGAAGTTAAGCCGGATAAGACGCAAAGAAAATTATACGTTAATCGAGTAGAGCAGTTAATTTCAGACAGTAATTTTCCAGGTGTTAGGAATATTCTTAATTGGGATCAAAAATTTAATGGATCTAAGACCAAGACATTTTGCAGTCGATCTGCAGACATGAAATATAATGGCGAAAAATTGACTTACGAAACTTACCAGGAATTAAAAAACATTTTTTTAAAGTTAATCGTGGCTATTGATAATGATTTGTTTGAAAATCAAGAAATGATTCGGCCTTTACTTTGATTCAATGTTTTTCTCAAGGCATTATTTTAGAATTTCTTCAGTCTCATCAACATATAGACTTCATTTTTCGGCAAAATTGAAATATATTTTACCATTATTCTTAATTTTTAAGTGTAATTTTAAGAACATAATTCATTTGATTAATAAACATAAAACTTAATGAGAAATTTATTTTTTACAATAACCGTCATTTTTCTTACTTCTTGTAATTCTGGTGAAGGAGAAAAAACAAGCAACATGTTGCCA
>JALRJJ010000066.1 GCA_023255095.1 bacterium | reverse complement strand
GTTATTGCGGGGTTTGTAACGGTAAGATCGTCTCCAACGATTTGTATTTTTTTGCCAAGCTTGCTAAATAAGAGCGACCAACCCTTCCAATCATTTTCGTCCATTGGGTCTTCAATTGAAATAATTGGATATTTTTTCACTAAACCCACATAATATTCTACCATCTCTTCAGAGGTAAAAATTTTGTTTTCTGAATATAAAAGGTATTTTCCTGCTTTATAAAATGAGGAAGCGGCGACATCAAGGGCAATTCCGACTTCTTTTGTCGGACTGTAGCCGGCAAGTTGGATGGATTCCAACAAAAGGAAAATGCTTTCCTCGTTTGATTTTGTTCTTGGGGCAAAACCCCCCTCATCGCCAACAGTAGTAGGAAAACTCTTTCCTTTGAGGAGATGTTTGAGCCAGCTATTTATTTCTGATCCCGCGCGAAGAGCATCAGACAGCGAGCTAAAACCATAAGGAACAATCATAATTTCCTGAAAATCTGCACCGCCGGGGGCGTGCGCTCCACCGTTAAGAAGGTTAATAAATGGTGTCGGAACAACCCGACTGTCTTTGTTTAGATATTTAAATAAAGGAATGTTTTGACATTGAGCGGCGACTTTTGCACAAGCGATAGATGCCCCTAGAATAGCATTTGCCCCTAAAAAGGATTTGTTTTCAGTTCCATCAAGATTAATTAACGTTTCATCAATAAGTTGTTGGTTTGAAGGGTCAAGGCCAACTAGTTTTTTGTTGATGATTGAATTAACTTTTTTAACTGCTGTTAGTACGCCCTGTCCACCATATCTTTTTTCATCTTTATCTCTTAATTCAACTGCCTCTCGAGAACCTGTTGAGGCACCAGAAGGAATCCCGGCCCTTCCAAAACGGTCTCCACACCAAACCTCAACTTCAATGGTGGGGTTTCCTCTAGAGTCCATTATTTCTCTTCCTAGCACTCTTGATATAGAAAATTTTTTTGACATAATTGAATGAAAAGTTAAGTTTTTTTTATTATAAATACATTTGAAAACAAATCTTTCTTTTTATAAAAAAAATCAAAAAAGGTTGATTCATCTAAAAAAAGCAACTATAATTATAAAAATGGGAAATAAATCTCCCAGTTTAATCATGTTGACGTGGTTAAAAAGTGACTTTGTAGTCACAATAAGTAACTAGTTATTAACTAATCAAGGAGGAATAACATGGCTTCATGGGATTCAATGTTATCAGGTGCGTTAAGTGGATTAACAAGTGTTGTGAAGACAGCAATTATCTTTTTTGTTTTTGCTGGAATTCTTTTCGACACTCCAGTTGATGCCCTAGGCGGTATTATGAACTTCGTAGATACCTTCCTAAACGGTGGACTTACAGGATTACTAGTATTAGTAGTCTTTTTGTCTTGGTTATAAAATAGGATCGTATTAACAAACAATAAGAGCTTCACACTTTGGTGTGAAGCTCTTACTTCAAAGTTCGGAGGACCAAAATGAAGGACGTTATTAAAAAAATCAATGACATGTTAAGCCTGATTACAGGCTTACTTATCAACCTGATTGTTGCCGGTACAATTATTGGCATTCTTTACGAAGACACCTTTGGTGTTATTGCCGGAATTGGCAGCGCGGTAAGCGCAATTGGCGACGGTGGTGTGGCTGGTCTTGTAGCAGTAATGATACTTGCCATGTGGATGAAAAAATAATTTATTCACAAGTCAAACCAAACGATTAAGGGCTCACATTCTGAGCCCTTTTTCTTTTATTTCTTTATAATTTCATTGTATGATTTTTCAGGCTGTATTCGAACCCATTAAAAAACCCCTTTTCTTTCTTTTTTATTGGTGTGTTGTTACTGCTCAAGAATTTAATGAATACTCTATTTCCTTGGGGGTGACTTCGAGCAACTCAATAAAGACGGAGGTATATTTAAAAGAAAACACATTGCATGTTCATGCACAAGACCTGTTTGGTCTTTTTGGATCTGATCGAGCATTTGTGAATAATGCAACCCAAAAAGAAGCAATAGATGTTGCAGGGATTGAAATAAAAATTACTTTTGGATCACAATTTATATTACTAAATGAAAAGCTTTACCAATTAACCTCCCCGGCTTTTCAAGCAAAAAACAAAACTTATATTCCCCTCACAAGCGTCTTGTTAGTGCTCGAAGCAGAAAAAATTATTTCAGGGTTTACAATAGATGAGCCATCTAAAAAAATAACAATTAAACAGAAAGAAACTAATAATAAAATCCCCCTCGCCTCTTCTGCAAAAAAAATTGAAAGCGAAAAGAAGAAGTGGCAATTTAAGTCAATCATTATTGATCCAGGACATGGAGGAAAAGATCCGGGGGCAATTGGGAGGTCTGGCCTTAAAGAAAAAGATGTTGCGCTCGATGTTTCAAAGCGTTTGGCAAAAAAAATAGAGAAAAACTTAGGAATCAAAACAATACTTACCCGAGAAGAGGATGTGTTTATAAAGCTTCAAGACAGAACAAAGTTTGCCAACAAAAATGAAGGAAGTCTTTTTGTAAGTATTCATGTTAATGCGGCCGAGTCTAGACAGGCACAGGGATTTGAAACCTATTTTTTAAGTACCGCTAAAAATGAAAATGCGATTCGTGTTGCTGCAAGAGAAAACTCTGTTTTAGAGCTTGAAGGAGAAGCCCAAACATTAAAAAATGAGGATCTTATTAGAGCAACCATTGCCCAGGCAGCCTTTGTTCAACAAAGTGAAAAGTTAGCTGCTTTAATTCAAAAAGAAATAGGGAGAAGGGTTGAATCAAAGAATTTAGGCGTAAAGCAGGCAGGTTTTTATGTTTTGATGGGAGCCTCTATGCCAAATGTTTTAGTTGAGTTAGGTTTTATTACGAATTCGCAAGAAGAAAAAAAACTTAAAAGCTCGCAATATAGAGAAGCGCTTGCTACGGCAATATATAGAGCAATTGAAGAATATCAAAAGACTATAGACTATGAATAATATGCTATCAAAAGACCTCGATTTTTTATACAGCCTTCATTCGAGGGGGATTAGGTTGGGCTTGGAAAGCACGCTTAAACTAATGGAATATTTGGGCAACCCCCAAGAACAAATAAAGACAATCCACATTGCTGGAACAAACGGCAAAGGTTCAACTGCTTCTATGATAGCAAAAATTTTAGAAACCTCTGGAAAGAAAGTAGGGCTTTATACCTCACCCCATTTAATAAATTTCAACGAACGAATTCGAATTAATGGAAGAGCTATTAGCGATAGAGAAATACAAGAATACGTTAAACAAAACAGAGAGTATTTTATTAAAAATCAGGTCACTTTTTTTGAGGCGACTACAGGAATGGCTTTCAGCCATTTTCTTGCTCAGAAAGTGGATATTGCTATTATTGAAACCGGGTTGGGCGGAAGGCTTGATAGTACGAACGTATTAAAGCCCATGCTTTCAATTATAACAGAGATAAGTTATGATCATATGCACATTCTGGGAGACACTATTGAAAAAATAGCTCTAGAAAAGGCTGGTATAATCAAAGAAAAAACACCAGTATTAGTTGCAGATCAGGGCGATGTACAAATCAAGGTGATTGAGGACGTTGCGAAAAAGAATAAGGCCCCCATTTATTTTACGGATAACAAAAAAGCTAAAATAAAACAGCTATCAAAAAATGCTTGCCGCTTCGAATATGCTGGGTCAAAATATGTAATTAATCAAGGTGGATCATATCAGGTATCAAACGCTATTACAGCAATTGAGGCTATAAAAATTTTATTTAAAGACTTAGATAAAAACACCATTGAAAGAGGCTTAGACTTTTGGTTTTGGCCCGGAAGAATGCAAGAAATGGAAAAAAATATTTATTATGATGTTTCTCACAACCTATCCGGAATTCAAATCCTAAGCAAAGACATTTTCAGGTCTTTTAAAACAAAACCAATTGGAATTCTTTCACTAAAAAAAGATAAACCCAGTGAAGATATTATTCGTTGCCTCAAAAAGAATTTTGAAAAAATTATTTTGTTTTGTCCAAAAGACAGGGGTTTACTTGAAACAGAAGAATTCAAAAAGAACCCATATTTTTCAGAGCTAGATCACAATGAAAAAATTTCCAACTGCCTTCAAATGGCGCACGGGGCACAAAAAGATAAAAATCAACCAATTGTTATTTTTGGCAGTCATTATATTGCAGAAGATGTTTTTAAATTCTTTAATTTTTATTTTGACAATTTTGAGATATAGACATATCTTTACTTTATCAAACAATTGGTCTGTTTAATTTCACAAAACAAGGACTTTTCATAAATGAAAGAACTAAACAATCCAGATATTTTATCTGAAAAAAAACTTGATGAACTCAAAGAGATTGCCAAAAACATTGGAATCAAAAAAACATCAACGATGTCAAAATCTGAACTGATTTCCCAAATCACTGGAAGCCAATCGATGAGCAGCGAGAAGACAAACGCACAAGAATTGCACGACAAGAAAACTGAGGTAAACGGAAAAGTAGCAGGAGTTTTAGAGATTCTCCCTGATGGATATGGGTTTTTAAGAAGCGTTAACGACAATTATATGCCTGGGCCTGAAGATGTTTATGTTAGCCCCTCACAAATAAAACGATTTAAACTTAAAACGGGACATTTTGTTTCTGGAACGACAAGAGCCCCCAAGTCAAAAGAAAGATTTCATGCGCTAACACACTTAGACGAGGTAAACGGATTGCACCCAGACGAGATTTCAAGGCAGACACCTTTTGAAAAATATACACCGTTGCACCCCAATGTGAAATTTAACTTATCAAACACGAGCGATATGTCGATGAGAATTATGGATATGGTATCACCGATTGGCAAGGGTCAGAGAGGATTAATTGTGGCGCAACCCAAAACAGGAAAAACTATTTTAATATCAAAGATCGCTAATGCCATAAGACGAAATCATCCCAATACCATTTTAATCATCTTATTAATAGATGAAAGACCAGAAGAAGTTACTGATATGAAACGCAGCGTTGATGCTGAAGTGATATCTTCTACTTTTGATGAAGGTCCAGAGCGTCACGTTCAAGTTTCGGATATGGCGCTTCACAAAGCACAAAGATTGGTTGAGTGTGGAAAGGATGTTGTTATTCTTTTGGACAGTATTACAAGACTTGGAAGAGCTCACAACGCAGTAATTCCTCACAGTGGAAAAATTTTATCTGGTGGGGTTGATTCAAACGCACTTAGAAGGCCAAAAAAGTTTTTTGGAGCCGCAAGAAATACAGAAGAGGGTGGCAGCTTAACCATTATAGCCACAGCATTAATTGATACTGGAAGCAAAATGGATGGCGTGATTTTTGAAGAGTTTAAAGGAACCGGAAATATGGAGCTTATCCTCAACCGTAAATTTGCTGATAAGAGAATTTTCCCAGCAGTGGATGTAGTTGCATCTGGAACTCGCAAAGAAGAAATTCTGATGGGCACTGAGGAATTAAGTATTGTGTGGCGTTTGCGCCGAG
>JALRJJ010000082.1 GCA_023255095.1 bacterium | reverse complement strand
CCTCAGCCTGCTCTCTGGGTACTGCGTTTTTGATAACGATGTATCCGTTCTCTTTCCAGAATTTCCAGTCCTCAGCACTTAAAACTTTGAGCGAATCGGCGTTAGCCTCCTCACGTAATTTTAGAGCACTGCTCTTGGCAGTGGATGGATTACCTGGGATGTCGTAATGTGCGTTAGTTTTCATTTGATTTAAGATATTACTCATTTAGAGATACTAATCTTCATTAGAATCATCTTCAGAGATCAGCCGGATAGTTGATTTAGAGGCTTTAATGTTCTTACCCAGTAATATAGAAGGAGTTTGAACCTTATTATACTTTCGTATGGCAGACAACCCAACATCTTTAGAAAGTTTATCAAACAGAGTTTGTATATCTGACTTGCCTTCTGATTCCTTTAAAATCTTTAAAAGATGATAAGTGAAAAGTCCATGTTGATTATCGTCATCTACTACAGAACTTTCATTTGATGAACTTGAACTGATTAGGATCATATTATCACCTAGCTCTGGGTTAACTGGAACCACAGAAATACCTTTTACTTCGGCTAATGGTTTAGACTTTCCTAATCCACTAAAGCAGGCATCGATAATAAAATCAATCTTACGGTGTGGTTTGTTGTTCAATCGAGTCATTAGCTCCTTTAAAGAAATCCCTTGACTTACATTTAATCCGCTAATATCCACAGGTATTAGATATGGGTCTTTTGTTTGTTCGTCCGGCATTCCGTGTCCAGAATAGAAAACAATTATCTCGCTGTCTTCACCGTCTAAAACCATTAATCTTTCTAGCTTCGCGATGTTTTGTGAGATTTCACCATAGGTTGCATTTTTTAAGAGAAAAATATTTTCTCTTGAAAGCCCATACATTTGGGTAAGGTAATTTGTAAATATTTCGGCATCTCTTTGAGCATACGGAACATTACTTTCAGGTGTTAAGTTTGATTGATACGAAGAGTAGTCTTCATTACCAATAACCAAAGCATATCCTTTAACCTTCGGTCCAGTTGGAATATTAATATCGACATCGCTAAGTGTGATCGATTTGTCTTCTGATTCTTTTGGTTTTACAATCTTATCAATTTGATGAATAATCATTTCAATTTTAATCCTTCTATACTCTGGCCCATATTCTTCAGCTTCTTCTGAGAAATGAATAAATTTCTTCTTAGTGAAGTCAAATACCTCCGTATTATTTTCAATAAAATTTCTCACCGAATATGTTCTTAAGAATCCTAATTGACTATTCTCGGTTATCCCACTTTCTTCATTGAGATTCATACCTGATAAGTCCCCTTGAAAGTAATAGGGGAAATTTTTGAAGGTGCCAAATTCTGAATTATATGGTATTTTTCCTGAAATGGGCGATTTATCGGTAGACCCTGTAATTTTGAAGGTTATCCTGGTTTCTGGTTTTAAATATTCTGCTAATTTTTCAGCGGAAGATTTTACGAAAAAATCGACGAGTGCCGTTGCGGCTTCAGAGTCTAACAGGCTATACTTGCCCGGTGGAAAATCAGCAGTCTCGTTTTCGGCTTCGGCTTTGATCCCCTGAGACAAGAAAGTTAAATGTAAATTAAGTTCATCTCTACCTAGAGAATCTTTCTCTTTCTTTAAAACTGATTCAACTGAAAGATCAACATCGGAGAGTTTTCCTCTAGATCTTAGTCTATCCACTAAATCAGTTAATGCATCTTTAAACTCTAATTCTTTTTTCGCAATTTTTTTAGCCAAATTTAGTTCCAAAACTTCCTCATAGTATCTCATAGTTCGTAAGTCAGAACTATACCTGATGGTGTCCTTGTCGGACAATAGCAGTAGATTGGAAATCGAAAATGTATTGTCAGATTCAAGCTCAAAATGAATATCTCCTAATTCTATTTGGTTTGTATTTTCTACATTTTTGACAGTCTTAAATTTTAATTCTGGAAAAGGTTCAATATTAACCTTCAATGAGTCTCCATATTGTTCGTATTTAGCTTGAAAGGTTGATTTTGTTCGTGCGATGCTATCTACCATAGACTGTGTTATACCATCGAGATATTGAGACAAATTTTTAGGGTTTACCCTTTCATCATATTTTATCGAGGACTCTCCATCACGAAACTTTAAGAACTGTTCTCTTCGTTTTGTAATTGATTCGTTTATAACTCTGCGATAATTTGGTTCTAGCCCTGTTATATCTAAAATTTTTAACGATTGACTGCCACCAACAACAGCTAAAAACTTATTATTCAATCGTTCGTCATAAATAGCCTTCATTCTCACAGCATTTGAGAAATATTCTGAACTATTGATGACATTTCTTGTCAATCTATTGAATGTACGAATAGTGCCCTCACTATCTCCTATGAATAAATAATGATCTAAGGGGTCAGGCTGGATGGATGTAATAGTATTTCTTGTTAAAGAAACTTCATAATTTTTGGTTTTTAAATCTTGAGACCAGGATGAAATTGAACCATTTGCAAGTCCCACAAAAACCTCAAAAGTTTTTAGATCCTGTGCTATAAAATTTATATCCGATTTAAAACGTAAACCTTCACTCACAGATCCTTTCGAAGGATCTAAGTAGTAGAGGTAAAAGTCATCAGCTATTAATAATTTCTTCAAATTATTATTCCAAATCGCTTTTGAAACAAAGTTGTCTAGTGGTAATTGTTCAATACTTAAATTTCTTTTATCACGTACTGTAAATCCTAATTTTCCTGATTCAAAAATCACATAATAAGTTTCCCCAAATTCATTGGGAATTACATCAACGATAAAGTCATTTTTTAGCTTATACTTATCTTCTATGTCAATTTTAAAGTTAGATAAGTTGAAAACTCCAACCTTATTGTCGTCTTGGAAGAATGCTTCATTTCCAAGGGGAGATACTGCCGCAAAAACTTTTTTAGAGTCGGTGATTAGTGGACTTAGACTATAGTTGATCGAAGAAGAGCCAAAGGTCACAATTTTGTATCCTGCATTTGAGATAAATTCAATTGGTTGCTCAAAAGAGTATTCAGTTTTACTTTCTTGAGACCAGACCTGAACTATATGCAGTAAAACAATGCAAATTATAACTTTACGTAGTAGTCTCATTGTTTAAATATTGTAATGGGTATATTTTTCATATTCCTGGTTTTGATATCATGTTTCATATACCATTTAGCC
>JALRJJ010000054.1 GCA_023255095.1 bacterium | reverse complement strand
AGATGGGACAACTCCACGTGTGGTTGAAGTTGGAAAAGAATTTTCTGTAAATGACATTCTTATTCATGATGAGAGCGATAGGTTTTTTGGTGACATGTTATCCAATTTTACATCAAGTGATACTTTCCCGGAACCAATCGGAGTATTATATTGTAAGGAGAGACCAACTTATGATGATTTAATGGTAGACCAGATGGCTAAAGCTAAACAACAAGGTGAAAAATCATTGGAGGATCTTTTAAATGCAGGAGATACCTGGGAAGTCAAATAATGCCTAAGACTAGAAAAGAAAAAGATTCAATAGGGTACATTGAAATTCCTTCTGATGCATTGTATGGTGCGCAAACACAGAGAGCAATCGAAAATTTTCAATTAGGTTGGCCTTTTGACTTTAACCTAATTCTTCCTTATGTGATTATTAAAAAAGCTTGTGCCAAAGCTAATTATGCTCAAAAACGAATTAGTAAAAATATTGCTGAAGCTATTATTAAATCATGTGATGATATTTTAGAACATCCCGAAAAATATCTTGATCAATTTCCAGTTACAGTTTTTCAAACAGGAAGCGGCACTCAAACTAACATGAATTTAAATGAAGTTATTGCTAATAAGGCAAATTTGCTTTTAGGCGGAAAATTAGGCGATTATCAATATGTTCATCCGAATGATCATGTAAATATGTCACAATCCACCAATGATACTTTTCCGACAGCGACTTTAATTGGAGCAGTTGTTTCCTGCGAAGATCACTTACTTCCTGCATTAGATTTATTAGAAAAAACTCTTTCAAAAAAATCTAAAGATTTTTCGAAGATTATTAAAGTAGGAAGGACTCATTTAATGGATGCTACGCCTATTACTCTTGGACAAGAATTTTCAGGATATCATTCAATGATTTTGAATGATATTAATCGTATAAAAAGAGCCATTCAAGAATGCTTATTCCTCCCTTTGGGCGGAACTGCAGTCGGCACAGGAGTCAACACCCTTGAAGGATTTGATGAAATTGCTGTCAGTTTTATTTCAGAGGAATTGGGCTTAGATTTTGAGGTAGGAAATAATAAATTTGAACTGCTTTCTTCTCAAAATGCTTTATCTAATCTTTCTTCATCAATTAAGATATGCGCAGGTTCTTTAAATAAAATAGCCAACGATATAAGATGGCTAGCAAGTGGTCCAATGGCTGGAATTGGCGAATTAATTTTGCCATCTAATGAGCCTGGGAGCTCTATAATGCCAGGCAAAGTAAATCCGACTCAATGTGAATCTGTTAATATGGTTTATGCTCAAATATTGGGAAATGATGTCACAATTAATTATGCTGGAGTTAACGGAAATTTTGAATTAAACACTTATAGACCAATTATAGCGTTTGTTATTCAGGAGTCAATCTCTCTATTGTCCGATGTATCCAAATCTTTTGCTGATAATGCTCTAAAAGATTTGAAAGCAAATGAGAATAAAATCAAAGAAAATTTGGAAAAATCTTTAATGTTAGTTACTTCATTAGCGCCTGTAATTGGGTATGAGAAGTCTGCAGAAATTGCAAAAAAAGCGCTAGCTGAAAATTTAACTTTAAAAGAAAGTGCTAAGCAGTTGAACTATTTGTCGGAACAAGATTTTGATCAAATTGTACAACCAAAAAATATGATTTCTCCAAAAAAGCATGATTAATTATTTCCGATCTTATCTCAAAATCATATCAGTCTTTATTCTTTTTGGCATTGGAATAGTTTTTTATTTATCAAGAGAACTTCCTTCACTGGAAAGATTGGAAACTTTTGATCCCGCCATGCTTTCTACTTTGTATGATCGAAATGGAGAAATTATTGGAGAATTTTTTATTCAGAAAAGAGTTTTTATTGACATTGAAGAAATTCCGGAACATATGAAAAATGCTACCATTGCTTCTGAGGATAAAAGATTTTATAGACACTGGGGAGTTGATTTGCAAAGTTTTGGTCGGGCTGTAGTGGTTAATCTTTCATCTATGCAATTCAGACAAGGCTTTAGTACCATTTCCCAGCAGCTTGCAAGAAATCTTTATAAAGAAATTGGTTTCAAAGATAGTATTGGTAGAAAATTAAAAGAAATGATAACCGCTGTTCAAATTGAAAGAACCTATACTAAAGAAGAAATTTTAGAAATGTATTTAAATACTGTCCACTTTGGACATGGAACCTATGGAGTGGAGTCGGCTGCTAAAAGATTTTTTAATAAAAAAGCATCTGAGCTGACTATCGGCGAATCTGCAATGCTTGTAGGGCTTTTACCTTCTCCAGCTAATTATTCTCCATTGCGCAATCTTAACAAAGCCATTGAAAGACGATCCATTGTCCTCAAGCTAATGTATAATCAAGATTTTATTACTTATGATGAATACATGAATGAAAATATGATTATCCCTGATAATATTTTTAAAGAAATTCCTAAAGGTAAAGCACCATATTTTACTGAACATGTTCGAAGAACATTAGAAAAAATAGATGATGAATTGGGAATTAACATCTATGAAGATGGTTTAAAAATTTATACTACCCTTGACTATCGATTGCAAAAAATTGCTGAAGATGCAGTCATGTCTACACTAAAAAAGAATCAAGACACTTTTAATGACCAGCTTTTCCAGGATTACGATCAATTTTCTAAATTAGCCTATTTGGGAATTTTCCCAGAAGATTCCGTTAAAACAATGCTCAAAGGAGAAAAAGTTTTATATGAAGAACTCCAGAAATCTTTACTGATTCAGTGTGCTTTTATCGCAATTGATACTAAAACAGGCGAGATATTAGCTATGATTGGTGGCCGATCAGATTATTTAGATCAATACAACCGATCAACACAAGCCATGAGACAGCCAGGGTCAGTTTTTAAACCTTACATTTACACAGCTGCTATTGATAATAATTATCCAGTAACAACTCAGCTTTTAAATCAACCGGTTTCTTTATATAGAAGGAATGCACAGGGAGAAAGAGAAAAATGGACTCCTAAAAACTACGATGACAGTACGGGGGGACTAACCACTCTAAGAGATGGCTTAAGACAATCTTTGAATCTTATTTCTGTAAGACTAGTTCAAGAATTAGTTCCACCTTCTCAGGTAAAGTCGGTTGCTCAAAGAATGCAAATTTCGTCTCCGATTCGAGCTGTAGATGCGATTGCTTTAGGAACATCAGAAGTAATCCCAATAGAAATAGTTTCATCCTATGCTATCTTTGGCAATAAAGGAATTTATTCCACTCCAATCGCAATTACGAGAATTGAGAACAAATATGGTCAAATTATTAAAGAATTTAAAACAGTACAAAAAGAAGTGTTAAGCCCAGAAACTGCTTATGTTATGACAAATTTACTTCAATCAGTGCTCGATAATGGTACAGCTGGAAGTGCTCGTTGGAGGCATCGATTTAGACACCCAGCTGCAGGTAAAACAGGTACGACCCAGAATTGGAGTGATGCTTGGTTTGTAGGTTATACTCCATCAATTACGGCGGGTGTTTGGTACGGAATTGATCAGTATCCAATTAGCTTAGGAAAAGGTCAAGCAGGTGGAGTTGCAGCATTACCAGCCTGGGCCATATTTATGAGAGAAGCTCATAAGACATTAAATATATCTCCGGAACCGTTTGAAAGACCGAAGGGTGTCATAGAAGTAGAAATAGATTCAGAAACAAAGCAGTTGCCTAATCCAAGAACTAAGAGCAAAGAAAAAGAAATATTTTTTCCTTCAAATGCGCCCCAAAGTTAATTGCTTTCCGATTTTTTGATTATTATCCAACCGCTGATTGCTAAAAAAATGTTCGGAATCCACATTCCAAGAGCAGGACTCATTAAACTTCTATCAGCCATTTGTTCACCCCAAATTAATAAAATATAGTATACTAAAAAGAAAGCGATACTTAATCCAGCTGCAATAGAAATCCCACCCTTTTTAATCATTATACCAAGCGGGGAACCTACTAAAACAAATAGTAAGCACGCAACTGCCAGAGAGAATTTCTTATGAATTTCAACCCCAAATTGATTGATATTTTTTTCGTAATTATTAATTAAGCTTTTTTCATTTTTCAATTGCAGGATAATTGAATTTTCATTGATGAGTTCATTTGTATTCGAATTGGATTCTAAGTTTTCAATTAAACTATTAAGACTATTCTTGTCCCCAATAAAATTTTCTGAATCAATCTGGAGTTGGTTGATCCGCTCAAAGGACTGATTGATTAGGAAGTGGTAGTTCTCAATCTGAGTATTCATCATAGGAACTGTCATTTCTCTATCACTCCTAGTTCCAGAATTATTTCTATCAAGCATTAAATTTTCCAATGTCATAACCATTTGATGTTTCTGGAACTTGATTCTCCGATAATGATTATAATCTTTTAATCCAATTTCATGCATTTCTCCATTAAAAAGATTAATGGTGATTAGATTATCTTTGCTGATCAGATTTCCATTGTTTGCATAAATTGTTGTCTGATATTCATTATTATTTTTACTAAAGATTTTGACTTCTGAAAACGAGTTGTCTTCAATATTAGATGCAATCATTGTGTAGCCTGGAATCATATCAAAAAAATATCCTGGTTCTATAATGAGTTCTGGTTTTTTTTGATAAATATCTTTTGCAAGAAGCCTAGCCTTAAAATTCATTTCTGGTAGAAGGAAATTATTAAAAAGACATAAAAGGAAACCAACCAATGCCCCAAAGTATAAGCTTGGACGAATTAAGCTCCAAAAATTGACACCTGCAGATTTTAAAGCTGTAATTTCATTTTGTTCAGACATTCTACCATATGTCATTACACTAGATAAAAGGAGCGACATAGGAATAGAAAGAGCAATAATCCATGATAAATTCAAAAATAAATATTCAACAATAATAGTTAAATCAAGTCCCTTTCCTAAGAAACGATCAAAAGAACGAATTAAAAATTGCAAAAAAAGAACAAGCGTAATCGTCAATAAAGAAAGTAAAAATGGAATCAAAGATTCGCGTAAAAGATATTTGTTTATTGTGGTCATTTACAAAATATTTTAAAATTTAACTATACTTGTGTTAATAGCTAAAGTATAATAAGTTTTCAGGCTTATTTTATAAGCTTATGGTGACTGTAGCTCAGTTGGTAGAGCCATCGATTGTGGTTCGATTGGTCGTCGGTTCAAGTCCGATCAGTCACCCAAAAATTCGGGGTGTAGCGTAGTCCGGTTAGCGCACGTGCTTTGGGAGCACGGGGTCGCAGGTTCAAATCCTGCCACCCCGACTTTGAGTATGAATAATATTTTTAAAATATTTTTTCTCTCCCTTTTTATTATTCAATGTTCATCAGATGTAAGCGTTGAAGATATTTTAACTAACAATAATAGTAATAATAACGGTGAGTTTAATGGAGGAGGCAACCAAACAATTCCCGAGTTGTCCGTTGAATTAATCTCAACCTACAACAATCAAACGGCATCCTTTGCCACACCTTTTGGAGGTTTTAATAGAAGTTTTATCGTTCATACTCCTCCTAATTTTAATTATGCTACTGAATCCCTGCCTTTGTTATTTGTTTTGCATGGCTATACTGGAAGAGCCTCCCTTATCAGACAATACTCTGGCTTTGATCAGATAGCTGATCAAGAAAGATTTATTGTGGTTTATGTTCAGGGAACTACAGATATTTTTGGAAATACTGGATGGAATGTTGATGTCGTTCCAAGTTTTAATAATGTTGATGATGTCGGATTTTTTCAAGCTTTAATCAAATATTTTACAACCACTTATAACGTGGATAGCGCTAAAATTTTTTCATCTGGGATGTCCTTTGGTGGATTTATGAGCTATCGATTAGCTTGTGAGTTAAATGAAATTAATAGTATTGGATCAGTGACAGGTTCAATGGCTGGATATTATCAGTGCAATCCTCCCAAAAAAACATCAGTGATTCATTTCCATGGAATGGAGGATGCAATTGTACCTTATAATGGTGCCGAATGGAGTTATTCAGCTGAAGCCGCTCATTCATTTTGGAAAAATCATAATCAATGTAATTCACAAACTGAAACTACCATCCCTGATTTTAACGGTGATGGTCAGTACGTTCGACATCTGGTTTCCTCAAATTGTGAAGCAAATAAAAATGTTGAACTCTATTCATTAGAGGGCGAAGGTCATACTTGGCTTAGTAAAGAATGGGGACATGACATTAACGCTTCTGAACTGCTTTGGCAGTTTTTTCAAAAACAAGAATAATACCTTTGAAGTATTTAAAAAATTCCAAGTGGACCGCAACTCAAAAAATTTATAATTGGCGACATTACGAAGTTTTGAATATCAATAATAAAACTCAGCAAGTCGAAATGTTTGCCGTCTGCGATAAAAAGATAAAAATTATAGTATCTTTTGAGGATTTAAAGAATCCATTAAAATGGACAAAAGGATGGCTAGACATTGTCGAGCAACCATCTAGCCATTGATTTATCCTAAATATAAAACCATCAATGAAAGCAGTAACAGTGTAATGGATGGCAACATTTTTCTTGGAGTGCTACCGATGCGTAAATGGGTTACCACTGCAAACGACATCAACGCTGTAATACCAAACAGACCAATTTCTTGAAGTTCAATACTTGAACTAAGCATCATAGTCGCGCAAGATAATTTTAAAACTCCTGTTAAGTCTCTCAGCCAAGATGGATATTGAAAGTCGTTCTTAAACTCTTGAACAATATTTTCATATCGAACCACCCATACAAAGAAAAGAGAGATGGGAATGATTACTTTGACAATAGTAATAATTAAATCAATACTCATTTTTTCTCCTTGATAATTTCTATAATATGATCATTTGAAAGATATTTTTCAATAAAATCTGTTAATCTAGTTTTTAATAGTGGAAACTAAAAAAATCCTTAATTTCTGATTGTTCGGGATGTGGCGCAGTCCGGTAGCGTACACGCATGGGGTGCGTGTGGTCGCAGGTTCAAATCCTGCCATCCCGACGCAAAATTTTTTTAAGAAATAAACATTTTTCATTAAATAAATATCAAAAAACCTTTTTAGTAATTAATATCATTCACAATGAAAAAAAACCAATTAAAAAAGCCTAAAATTTTAAACAGCAACAAAACTTTTGGTCCTATAAAAGATTTTGAAAAACACCTAAGCCCTAATTGGTGGAAAGAAATCTTTAACGCAATGTATATTAAAACAGATGCAGATGTTGTAGACGATTCTGATATCACCAGGAAAGAAATTGATATCATTAAAAAAATTCTTAATATCAAGGAAAATGACTCCTTGCTTGACTTAGCATGTGGGCATGGAAGACATTTGGTTGAGTTGAATTCTAGAGGAAACTATCATCTCTTTGGTATTGATAGATCAAGATATCTTATTCAGAAAGCTAAAAAAAATTCTAAAAAAAATAGTTTAAATATTAGCTGGAAAGAAGGAGATGCTAGAAGACTTCCGTATCAATCAGATAGCTTTGACTTTGTTACCAATTTAGGTAATAGTTTTGGTTATTTTGAAAGCGTCGATCATGATGCGAAAATCCTAAAAGAAATTTTTAGAGTATTAAAGCCTGGAGGTATTCTTTTAATGGATTTAGCGGATGGAAGTTTTTTAAAAGAAAACTTTGCTCCGAGGAGCTGGGAGTGGATTGATAAAAACTATTTTGTTTGTAGAGAAAGAAAACTTTCCTCCGATAATCAAAGACTGATATCAAGAGAAATTATCAGTCATTCAGAAAAAGGTGTTATTGTTGACCAATTTTATGCAGAAAGACTGTACAGTAAAGAAGAGTTAGTTTCGTTACTTGAAAGTGCCGATTTTAAGGATATTACTTTCCATGTTGATATAGAGACTCAATCTGAAAGAAACGAAGATCTGGGAATGATGCAAAAAAGATTTGTTCTTACCGCGAAATGTATTAAAGATTGGAGCCCTCGAAAAACACAGAAAGAGAATAAAAATGTTTTTGTTATAATGGGCGATCCTAGTTTAGAAGATGTTATCAAACCTAATGCTATTTTTGATAAAGATGACTTTGAAACCATCGATAAATTGAAAGAAGCTTTATTCAAAAATAAAGATTATAACTATCAATTTTTAAATAATCATAAATCACTAATTTCGGATTTACAAAAAAATATTTCTAATATTGATATGGTCTTTAATTTATGCGATGAGGGCTTTAACAATGATGCATTGAAAGAGCTTCATGTACCCTCTTTATTGGAAATAATGAATATTCCGTATACTGGTTCGAATCCACAGACCCTTGCTTATTGTTATGACAAGTCTCTTATTAGGGGTATCGCTTCAGAAATAGGCGTTCCTGTTGCAGACGCTTTTGTTATTTCGGGTGATGAGAACCTTTTTGATTTAAGTATTCCCTTCCCAATTATCGCCAAGCCCAATTTTGGAGATTCAAGTTTTGGTATAACTCAAAAAAATGTCGCGTATTCTCTTGAAGAGTTTACAGATGCTATTCAAAGAATTCGTAAGGAGTTTGGATATTCTAAGCCAATTTTAGTGGAGGAATTTCTTACTGGAGCTGAGTTATCTGTTGGTATAATTGGTAATATTGGAGATTATAAAATTTTACCCATTATTGAAGAAGACTATTCAAATCTTCCTGAAAACTTACCGAAGATTTGTGGCTATGAAGCAAAATGGATTATTGATTCTCCTTACATGAATTCTCTTAAGTCGATACCGGCAACGATTTCTGAAATTCAAGAAGAAGCCTTGATTCAATATAGTTTAAAACTTTTTGAGCGTTTAAATTGTCGAGACTATTGTCGATTTGATTGGAGAATGGATGCAAATGGGAATCCAAAGCTACTTGAAGTCAATCCTAACCCTGGGTGGTGTTGGGATGGTCACTTAGCTAAGATGTGTCAAATTGGTGGAATAAGTTATTCTCAAATGTTGGAATTAATAGTTCAGTCTGCTATTAAGCGATATAGCTTGAAAAAGTAAAGAATATAATCAATAGTTATTGCTCTAAACCTTTCTTATTCATTCTTAAAGATTTTGAATTTCTTTCTTTAAATGTTGATAAAAAATATGAAAATCTACTTCTAATTTATGTCGAGGGGTATCAATAAAATTAAAGGGCCGATTCGTTAGTTGATTATGAATTGCTTGATCAAGATTTTGGGGCAATTTCCATTTTCCATTTAAAAAGTGTACGATTTGTTGAGCCTGTAAATCTGCTAAAGGCCAAATACACCCCAGTGGTTGCAATAATCCTACAAACATTAAATTGTGGATTTGGGGATGAAAACAGTAATTATATAATTCAACTGGGTTATTTTCATAGTCAATTACCTTAGTTTCAAAAAAAGGAAAAGTAATTTTATAGCCCGTGGCGTAAATAATAGTGTCAAACTTTTCTTGAGCTCCATCCTCAAAAACTACTTGGTTATTTTTAAACGATTGAATGTTTACTTTTGGTTTGATTTTTCCATGTTTGATGAAATAGAGCAATTCAGAATTAACCGTTGCATGCGTTTCTAGAATGTCATGATCGGGGGTTTGTAATCCATAGTTTTCATATTTTCCTTGGACTAGTCTCAATACTAATTTTTGAAGAAAGAGCCTAATACGCTTTGGTATCCATAAAGTTTTGGAATAAAATGTATCGGAAGGCATTCCCATAATGAATTTTGGAATAAAGTGATAGCCTCTTCGCATACTGATTGAGGTTTTTTTAGCCACTCGGCTAATTTCTACAGCGATATCACACGCAGAGTTTCCTCCTCCGACAACTAAGACTTTTTTTCCTGAAAATTTTTGATTGTTTTTAAACGAATGCGAATGGAGAATTTCTCCAGAAAAATGGCCAGGATAGCTAGGGATTCTTGGATCCCAATGATGTCCATTACAAACAATTAACAAATCAAAATGATCTTTTCTTTGATCTTCCAGCGTGATGGTCCATTGATTATTCGTTAAAGATGCGCTAGAAACACGACTATTAAACTGGATGTAAGGTCTAATTTGAAAATGATCCACATAGTCATTAAAATACTGTAACAATTCTTGTTGTGATGGATAATCTGGATACGAAGAAGGCATTGGAAAGTCTGTATACTCTGAAAATTTTCTGGAACTGATAATATGGGTAGTTTTAAAGACACTAGAGTGACCTTCAGTTTCTGAATAGACCCAATTTCCTCCAACCTGATCATTCATCTCAAAACAGGTCACATTTTTATAACCTGCTTCCACTAAATTTTTTATGGTTGTGATTCCAGATGGTCCCGCACCAATGACTGCAATTTTCAAATTTGAAT
Source organism: bacterium (assembly GCA_023255095.1). Taxonomy (GTDB): domain Bacteria; phylum Fidelibacterota; class Marinisomatia; order Marinisomatales; family Marinisomataceae; genus Marinisoma. The sequence continues at coordinate 2,862 of JALRJJ010000054.1, read as the reverse complement.
TCATGAAGAATAATTTAGTCATGTTCTGAAAAACTCTCTTGTTTAATTTGTTCTAATCTTCTTTCATTTTTAATATATTGTTACGCATGAAAATATTCTTAGATACTGCTGATATTTTGATTTTAAAAAACGCATATAATTCTGGACTGATCGATGGGGTTACTACCAATCCTTCTCTTATATTACAAAGTGGTCAACAGCCCCATGATGTTTATCAACAATTACAAGATTTAGGAATCAAGGATATTAGTGCCGAAGTCGTAGGAGAATCTGCGGAAGAATTTTTATTGATGGCAGAAGAATATATTAATATTGGTCCAGAAATTACGATTAAAGTCCCCTGTACAGAAGAAGGGCTGAAAGCTTGTAAAGTGTTATCTGATAGAGGGGTTAGGGTTAATGTCACCTTAATTTTTTCTGTTGCACAAGCCATTCTTTCTGCCAAAGCTGGTGCAACCTATGTTTCGCCATTCGTCGGCAGGTGCATAGATAATAAGATTGATGGAATAGAATTGATTGCTTCGATTTCAGAAGCCTATATCATCCATGATATCTCAACGCAAATATTAGCAGCCTCTATAAGAGATGTTGATATGGCAGTGAATGCTCTTCTGAACGGAGCAGATATTATTACCATTCCTCCAATTGTTTTTAATGAGATGTTTAAACATCATTTAACAGATGAGGGATTAGAAATTTTTAATCGAGATTGGATTAAAGTAAAACAGAAAGTGTAAGATGAAAGTAAAAGAATATAAAATTAAAAAATCTCTTTCCAGAGAAATCCAAAGATTGAATGACATTGTTGCCGATCTAGATTCGCTTGTAACAGAAATGGGGAGCGATTTTTATCGAGTGGTCATTTTTGGATCAGCTCGAATTCAAAAAAATACTGAAGAATACCAAGAGGTTCAAAATTTAGCCAAAAATATAGCAATGCTTGGTGCAGATATCGTGACTGGCGGTGGACCAGGACTAATGGAGGCTGCCAACGCTGGAGCAAAAGAAGGAAGTAAAAAAACCAAATCCATTGGGGTAAGAATAGAACTTCCTTTTGAATCAGAAGCTAATAGTCATTTAGATGTTAAATTTAGCCATAAGCGATTCTCATCAAGGCTTGATGAATTTATGAGAATTTCTAATGCTGTTGTGATTACACCGGGTGGTATTGGGACACTACTGGAATTGTTTTTTGCATGGCAATTAATTCAGGTTGAGCATATCAAACCAAAACCAATGATCTTGGTTGGGAATATGTGGAAGGGACTGATTCAATGGATTCAAGAAAATCCATTAAGAAAAAATCTGCTAGATCAGAAAGATATTGATAAGCTTCAAATTGTAGAAAAAATGGAAGATGTAACCCCAATTCTTGAAAAAGAAATCAACAATTTTTATAATAAAAAACAATAAAATTTATTGATGCTTTCTGCAAATTTTTTAATGAGCCAAGGAGAGTGTTGTGGCAATGGTTGTGTGAATTGTCCATATACTCCTCGACATAAAAAAGGGAATAAAAATATAAATATTAGTAAAATACAATCTAAAAGTATATTGTATAATTGGAGTGAAATCATGTCAGAATATTTAAAAATGCCAATGATTGGTTTGGGCACTTGGTTGTTGCCAAATGAGCTTGCTGAGGAAGTAACGATTACTGCCCTCAATTTAGGATACCGCCATATCGATACTGCGCAAGCCTATCGTAATGAAGCTGGGATTGGAGAAGCTATAAAAAAATCTTCACTTAGCAGAGATGGTCTTTTTATTACCACTAAAATGTGGCCTGGAATGGAGCCTGATAATAATTTTCAAAATTATAATTCGGTGATTAATTCTTGCAATCAAAGCCTTTCGATGTTGCAAATTAATGAAATTGATTTGTATTTAATCCATGCTCCTTTTGCTAAGGATTTGCGTTTAGAACAATGGCAGGCTTTTTTAGACTTAAAGAAAGATGGAAAGGTGAAAAATATTGGTGTCTCTAATTATAACATTCATCATCTTCAAGAAATTGAAGATGCAGGTTTGGAAATGCCTGCAGCCAATCAAATTGAAATTCATCCTTATCACTTAATCCGACCTACTTTGGATTCTTATATGGCAGAGCATAAAATCCTTCCAATTGCCTATTCTTCATTAGCACCGATTCCTAACTGGAGAGAAGGGTCACGATGGAATGGTAAGCCTGAGGAAATGAAAACTGGATCTATGCCTTACGAAGATATAGCAGAAAAATATCAAATATCTGTTCCACAATTACTTTTAAAATGGGGAATTCAAATGGGGTATCCTGTTTTACCAAAGTCTGTGAAAAAAGACCGATTAAAAGAAAATATCAATCTCGACCATTTTGAGATTTCTTTGCAAGATATGAAAGCATTAACCAATGCTCATTTAGATCAACAAAAATGTTTAGCTTGGTCGAATGGATTTGACCCGTTAGATTCAGAATAAAGTCATGGGATACCCTTATAATCCAAGAGTCGGTGATAACTATCGTTATGAAAAAGATAGTTCCAAGCCTTTTAAAGTCAGTAGAACAAAGATAGAATTATTTTATAATTGCCCTACTTGTTTTTACAAAGATGCACGACTAGGATTAAGACTTCCTCCTTCCCCTTCTTGGGCTATTAATAGTGCCGTGGATTCTTTGCTGAAAAAAGAAATGGATTTTTGAAGAAAAGAAAATCGCCCCCATGTGTTTGGCAATCCGTTTTATGCGGGATGGGGCCTGACCCATGACGCCTTTCCTGTTCAACGCCGGCAGCGTCGCTTGACAGCGGCACAGCTTTTTTTGGGTGCAATGATCCGATACCCCAAATGGTACGACGTCTATACCGATCAATTATGCGAGATTGA
>JALRJJ010000019.1 GCA_023255095.1 bacterium | reverse complement strand
TCACGCATCGCCAGTGTCGACGTCGTCATCTTCGTCGTTTTGCGCGCTCGCGGTACTTCCAGCGTCTCGTTTATTCGTCGCGTTGCGCGACGACGGCGTCTTACGCATGTGTCATTAGAAGAAGCGTCATTAGAAGAAGCATCATTAGAAGAAGCATCATTAGAATTGTTGTTAGCGTAAGTGTAGCCATGAAATATTCATTTATCCTTGCTGCGATTCTTACTCCACCAGATGTTTTATCACAAATATTTTTAGCACTTCCAATGATTTTACTATTTGAATTAGGTCTGATCTTATCTAAAGTCATATCAAAATAAACCATTTTCATTTACTGGTTGAATTTAGTGAGTCAAATTTTGTATAATAGACCCTCAATTCTGAATTTACATTTCTCAAAAGGAAATTAATGTCGAAAAAAGATAAAGGTTTTGACAAAGACCGAAGAAAATTTTTGTTAACCGCTACTGCTCTTACAGGTGGTCTGGGAGTTGCAGCAGCTGGAATCCCATTTGTTTCAAGTATGACTCCAAGTGAAAAGGCTAAGGCCGCGGGAGCATCTGTAGAGGTAGACACCTCAAAAATTAAAAAGGGCGAGCTAATTACTACGGAGTGGAGGGGTCAACCTGTTTGGGTGTTAAATAGAACAGATGAGATGATCCAATCACTTCCAAAGCTGGATAAAAACTTGGCAGATCCAGATCTTAAAGTGACCTCCCAACAACCTAAGTATTGTCAAAATGCTACACGTTCGATTAAGTCTGATATGTTAGTTGTAGTTGGCATATGCACTCATCTTGGTTGTTCACCATCGGCCAAAATAGAACCCAAAGGTGATATGGGTGATGATTGGACTGGCGGCTTTTTCTGCCCTTGTCACGGATCAAAATTTGATCTTGCGGGAAGGGTTTATAAGGGCTCACCTGCTCCGACAAACTTAGTAGTTCCTCCACATAAATACATCGATGAAAACACTATATTGATTGGTGAAGATTCAAAGGATGAAGCATAATGCAAAAAAACAATGGATTTATGAGTTGGGTTGATCAGAGACTTCCTGTTTCATCTTTTATTAAAAATCACTTAACGCACTACTACGCGCCAAAGAATTTTAATTTTCTGTATTTCTTTGGAGCGTTGGCTATCGTCTTATTTGTTCTGCAAATTTTGACAGGAATTTTTCTCACCATGCACTACAAACCAGATGCTCTTCATGCATTTGCCTCGGTGGAATACATCATGAGAGATGTCTCGTTTGGTTGGGTTATAAGGTATATGCATTCGACAGGGGCATCATTATTTTTTGTTGTGATTTACATGCATATGTTCAGGGCGCTCATTTATGGATCATATAAACAGCCTCGAGAATTGTTATGGATCTTTGGAGTACTAATATTCCTATTACTCATGGCAGAGGCTTTCTTTGGGTATCTACTTCCCTGGGGTCAGATGTCTTATTGGGGAGCTCAGGTCATTGTCAATCTATTTGCTACCGTTCCTTTTATTGGTCCAGATTTAGCAGAATGGGTTAGGGGTGACTATCTCGTTTCAGATGCAACACTTAACAGATTTTTTGCTTTTCATGTGATTGCACCCCCTCTTGCATTAGCTGGCCTTATTTTCCTTCATTTAGCCGCATTACATTCAGTAGGTTCGAACAATCCTGATGGTATTGAAATCAAAGAAAATAAAGACAAGAAGACTGGTATTCCTTTGGATGGCATTCCGTTTCATCCTTACTATACAGTTAAGGATTTAATTGGCCTTACTGTCTTTTTGATTGTTTTTGCTTCGATTATATTTTTTATGCCTGAGGTTGGTGGATACTTTTTAGAGCATAATAACTTTGTTCCAGCTGATCCGCTTGTGACCCCAGCTCATATTGCTCCAGTATGGTATTTCACACCATTCTATTCAATCTTACGTGCCGTACCTCCTATTTTGAATAGCCAATTTCCGGGAGTCGCTGCAATGGGCGCTGCAGTATTAATCCTGTTCCTAGTTCCATGGTTGGATAAAAGCAAAGTGAAGTCCATCAGATATAAAGGAAGTTTATATAAAAAGTGGATTATTGCTTTTGT